>CBDTUV010000020.1:0-17101 GCA_965363575.1 uncultured Pseudorhodobacter sp.
CGGGGTTTGACAAAGGCCAGAACACGATTGATCTGACCAATCTGGAGCCCTTTGATTTGGCCGTGCCGGGCAACCATGAATTTGATTTTGGGCCTGAGAATTTCATCGAGAAAGTGGCCGCGTCGAAATACCCTTGGGCTGCGATTAACATTACCCAAGCCGATGGGTCGGCGGTGCCGGGTCTTGGCGGTGTGATGATGAAAGAGGTGGCAGGGCTGAAGATCGCCTTGATCCCAGTGGCGCAAGATACGTCCCCCACCGTGTCATCGACGGGTGATTTGAAATTTGGGCCAACCGTGGATATGGGTATCGCGGCGGCCAAGCAAGCGCGCGACGATGGTGCCGATTTGGTTGTGGGCGTCGTGCAAACCGACAAAACCAATGATGCGCTGCTGATCGGGTCCAAGGCGTTTGACGTGATCTTGTCGGGCGATGACCACAGCTATGCCACGTCTTATGACGGCATCACCGCCTATGTCGAAACCTCTATCGACGGGCGGTTTTTGTCGCCGGTGGATTTGATGGTGGATGTATCGGAAAAAGACGGCAAGCGGGTGGTGAAATGGACCCCGATGTTCCGCTTTATTGACACGGTCAATGTTGTGCCGGACCCTGAATCTCAGGCAATGGTTGATGGGTTTCAGACCCAGCTGGACGAAAGCCTGAATGTGGAAATTGGCGCGACCGAAGGCATGTTGGATTCGCGGCGCAACGTGGTGCGGGGCGAAGAATCGGCAATGGGCAACCTGATTGCCGATGCGCTGCGCGATGCGACCGGGGCCGATATTGGCCTTGCAAACGGTGGCGGTATTCGTGGCGACACCACCTATGACGCAGGCAAGATGCTGACACGGCGCGATATTTTGACCGAGCTGCCCTTTGGCAACGTCACTGTGTTGACCGAGCTTCCGGGTTCTCAGGTGCTTGCTGCATTTGAGAATGGTGTGAGCGAGGTTGAGAAAGGCGCGGGCCGGTTCTTGCAGCTTTCGGGGGCGACGATTGTCTATGATCCGACAGCGCCTGCCGGGTCGCGCATTGCTGAGGCGATGATTGGCGGAGCGCCTTTGGACGTGAACAAGGTTTATACCGTTGCGACCAATGATTACATCCTGGGCGGCGGCGACGGATTTGCGGCCTTGGGCGGTGGCAAGGTGCTGATCAACGCTGGCAACGGCAACCTGATGGCCAATGATGTGATGGATTATGTCGTCAAAATGGGTGGCGTGACCAGCAAGGTTGAGGGCCGCGTAAAGAAGGTGGGTGAGTGAGCCTTTGCGCCGCTGACTGAGGATATTGGCAAAGGCTGCGCATCGTGCGTGGCCTTTGGTCTTTTTGCCAAGGTCGGTTAGGTATTTTAGCCAAGATGAAATGGCAAGGATGTGCGAGACGATGTGCGGACGTTTCTTGATGACCCATCCGGATGAGGCGATGGCGCGGTTGTTCAATGCCGTGCCGGACAATGATTTGCCCGAGGTGCCGCGGTATAATATTTGCCCGACGCAACCCGTGGCCGTGGTGACAGCCGAAGGGGAAGCGGCGCGGCGCTTGCGGGCGATGCGTTGGGGGTTTGTGCCCAGCTGGTACAAAACGCCAACCGATGGCCCACTGATCATCAATGCGCGCGCCGATACGATTGCCACCAAACCTGCCTTTCGGGACGCAGTGCGCAAGCGGCGCTGCATCATTCCTGCAAGTGGGTTTTATGAATGGTCGGCGGGGGAGGATGGTGCGCGGTTGCCGTGGTTGATTTCGCGCAGTGACGGGGCGGTGATGGCCTTTGCAGCCGTTTGGCAGATGTGGGAACATGACGGGCAAAGCCTGACCAGTTGTGCGATGGTGACGACCGAGGCCGGACCAGGACTGTCCGCGGTTCATCACCGAGAGCCCGTGATATTGGAGCCTGCGGATTGGCCGCTGTGGTTGGGCGAGGCCGGGCATGGGGCCGCTCCCTTGATGGTGGCGCGCCCGGCGGGCGTGTTGCAAGTGCAGCGCGTGTCGTCGGCGGTCAATTCAAATCGGGCGCAGGGCCCCGCGTTGATCGAGCCGTTTGAGGCCTGATTTTAGGGGGAACCGCACCAAATGACACCGCATGCGCTTGCACGCGGCGGTAGGGGTGATTATACAAGTAACAGCGCGGGTGTTGTGTAATGGTAAGACCCTAGCCTTCCAAGCTAGAGACACGGGTTCGATTCCCGTCACCCGCTCCATTTCCATTTCTCAAATTTTCTGTGCCGTCAGGTGCTATGCTTGGGAATGGCAGATGGATCCATCCAGAACGGTTCAAACACATTGCCATCCGGGTCTTGGAAGGTGCGCGTGTACATAAAACCGTGGTCGTCAAAGGGCTTGGGTTCTGTTCCGCCTGCGGCCAACGCTTTATCCGTGATCGTATCTACAGCGGCGCGATCGGGCTGCGACAAGGCGATCAGGGCCGCGGTGCATTTGGTGGTATCTGCGCGGGGCAGGGTCGCAAACCCCTCAAACCGAGGATGTGTCAGGATCATCAAATAGATATCTTCGGAGATCACCACGCAGCAGGCGGTATCATCGGCAAACCTTGGGTCAAGCGAAAAGCCGATGGCCTGATAAAAAGCCTTGGACCGCTCGAGATTGGCCACGGGAAGGTTCAGGAAAATCTGTTGCGACATGGGGCCAGCACCTTGGGCTGCATCGCCAAAGCTTCGGTCAAACCGGTTCGCAAATCAAGCGCCACTTGTGGGCGCTTGCTGGCTTTAGCTGATTTGCTCGGCTCGCGGCATGCCCATCACATGATAGCCGCCGTCAACGCGCACAATCTCGCCGGTCGTGTGCATGCCGTAATCCGAGGCAAGGTACACGGCCGTACCGCCAACCGAGGCGAGCGATGCATTGGTCAGCAACGGCGCGTTTTGTTCAGCATGGCGGTAGGTGGCACGCGCCCCCCCAATAGCCGCGCCGGCAAGGGTTTTCATCGGGCCGGGCGAAATGGCATTCACGCGGATCTTCTGTGACCCAAGGTCGTCCGCCAAGTAGCGCACGGCCGATTCCAGCGCCGCCTTGGCCACGCCCATCACGTTGTAATTCGGGGTCACGCGGTTAGACCCGCCATAAGTCATCGTCATCAAACAGCCACCATTCGGCATCAATTCCGCCGCACGCCGCGACACGTCGATAAAGCTGAAACAGCTGATATCCAGCGTGTTCTTGAAATTGGCGCGGCTGGTGTTGCTGATCCGGCCTGTCAGCTCATTCTTGTCCGAAAAGGCAATCGCATGGACCAGAAAGTCGATGCTGCCCCATTCTTCCTTGATCCGCGCAAAGGCCAGATCAAGCGACGCGTCATCGGTCACATCGACATCCACCATCAAAGTTGCGCCCACGCTGGCGGCCAGTGGTTCCAACCGTTTGCCAAAGGCATCACCCTGATAGGTAAAGGCAAGCTCTGCCCCCTCGGCGGCCAGCGCGCGCGCGCAACCCCAAGCGATGGAACGTTCATTGGCGACGCCCATCACAAGGCCCCGCTTGCCCTTCATCAGGTCGGTCATGCTTTACCCTTTATACTTTGACATCAACAATGTGGCATTGGTACCGCCAAACCCGAAAGAGTTGGACAGAATGCTGTCGTGGTCACAGTCGCGGAATTCTGTAGCGATTTCCTCGGGCTTCAACTCGGGGTCCAGCTGCGTGACGTTGGCCGATGCGGTGATGAAACCGCCTTGCATCATCAGCAGGCTGTAAATCGCTTCATGCGCGCCGGTGGCACCAAGGCTGTGGCCGGTCAGCGATTTGGTCGATGAAATCGGCGGCACCGACCCTTCGCCAAACACGCGGCGAATGGCCTTTACTTCCGTCACATCGCCCGCCGGGGTTGAGGTGCCATGCGCGTTGATATAGCTAACTTTGCGGCCTTCCGGGATCGTGGACATGGCAAGGCGCATTGACCGCTCACCACCTTCACCTGAAGGGGCGACCATATCGGACCCATCAGATGTGGCGCCATAGCCGGTAACTTCGGCATAGATTTTGGCACCGCGGGCCAGCGCATGTTCCAACTCTTCCAGCACCACAACGCCGCCACCGCCTGCGATGACAAACCCGTCGCGGGTCGCATCAAAGGCGCGGGCTGCCAGTTCTGGCGTGTCATTGTACTTGCTGCTCATAGCACCCATGGCGTCGAACAGGCACGACAGCGTCCAGTCCAATTCTTCGCCGCCACCGGCAAAGACGATGTCTTGCTTGCCCATCTGGATCAGTTCGGTGCCGTTACCGATGCAATGCGCCGAGGTAGAGCAGGCCGAGGTGATCGAATAGTTCACGCCCTTGATCTTGAACGGCGTGGCCAAGCAGGCCGAGTTGGTTGACGACATGCAGCGCGTGACCATGAACGGCCCCATGCGTTTTGGCGCGCCCTTTTCAATCACGATATTATGCGCTTGGAAAAAGTTAGAGGTCGATGGCCCGCCTGACCCCATGATCAGGCCTGACCGTTCATTCGACACGTCAGATGCATCAAGCCCGGAATCCGCAATCGCCTGTTCCATCGCGATAAAGTTATAGGCGGCACCCGGCCCCATGAACCGCAAGTCGCGCTTGTCGATGTGATCTTCCAGCACAATTTGCGGCATGCCGTGGATCTGGCTGCGAAACCCATGTTCCGCATATTCTGGCGAGGCGACGATGCCGGATTTTCCCGCGCGCAGGCTGGCTTCGACCTCAGCTGCGTTGTTGCCGATGGAAGAGACGATACCGATACCGGTGATGACGACGCGGCGCATGGGCGCACTCCTTATTCTGAATCGTGATAGGTTGGTTTTCTGCCAAACTTAGCTTTTCGCCAACCTTAGCTTTCTGACAGCGCGACCTTCATATCCTTGACCAAATAGATCACTTCGCCGTCCGCCTCGACCCGGCCATCGGCCACGCCCATGGTCAGGCGGCGGGTTTGGATCGCTTTGGTGAAATCAACGTAGTAGCGCAGCATTTTGCGGTCAGGCCGCACCATCCCGGTCAGCTTTACCTCACCCACACCCAGCGCATAGCCGCGACCCAGCCAGCCACGCCAGCCAAGGTTAAAACCGGTCAATTGCCACAAGCCATCAAGGCCAAGACAACCGGGCATGATCGGGTTGCCGGGGAAATGGCAGTCGAAAAACCACAGATCGGGGGTTATATCAAACTCGGCCACGATATGGCCCTTGCCGTGTTCGCCGCCATCGCCCGACACTTCGGTGATGCGGTCCATCATCAACATCGGCGGCGCGGGCAATTGTGCGTTGCCGGGGCCGAACAATTCGCCACGCGCGCATTTCAGCAGGCCTTCTTTGTCGAAACTCGTTGGATACTGCGCCATACGGCAATGCCCCTTTGTTGAACGCTTTCTTCTCCATTAACACCCGGCTTTGCACAGTGGCAAGTGCGGCGGCAAGCACGGCGCGGGTTTGGCTGCATATTTGCCGCCTGCATTCGGGTTGAAATCGGCCCATGAAAGGCTTTATATAGGGGGAAGAGGAACAAGGCGGGATGATGATGCTCGATCAGGCAGTACAACGTGGAACAGATTGGCTTGCCAAAGGCGGGTTGCGCCCGACCCGGCAGCGCGTGGCCCTTGCCAGCCTGTTGATTGGTGATGGGATTGACCGTCATGTCACCGCCGAAAGCCTGTTTGCCGCCTCGACTGACAGCGGCGAAGGCGTCAGCCTTGCCACCGTCTACAACACCCTGCGCGCCTTTTGTGAAGCAGGGCTGATGCAAGAGGTCGTGGTCGATGGTTCCAAAAGCTATTTTGACACGCGCATGGATGACCACCCGCATTTTTATTGGGAAGAAACGGCCGAGTTGACCGATGCCCGCGCCGACCAATTGGAAATCGCGCGCCTGCCTGATCTGCCACCAGGGACCGAGATTTCCAAGGTTGATGTGGTGATCCGCCTGCGCCGCCACGCCTGACGCGCCCTGATGCGTGAGGCTGATCTATACGCCCCCCTCAAGGCCTATTTGACCGCCCAAGGCTATGACGTAAAGGCCGAGATTGGTGATTGCGATATCATGGCGCGGCGGGGTGACGAACCCCCCGTGATTGTCGAAATGAAGCTGACCTTTTCGCTGCAACTGGTGATGCAAGGCGTTGTGCGGCAAGGCTTGTTTGACCATGTCTATCTGGCCGTACCGGTCAGCAAAGGCTGGAAACAGCGTTACCGCGACATCATTGCGTTGTGCCGCCGCCTGTCGCTGGGCCTTCTGGCCGTAGGGCCAAAAGGGGTTGAGGCGCATCTGGACCCCGCCCCCTATGCCCCCCGCCTGAAAGCCAAAGCCGCCCAGCGGTTGCTGCGTGAATTTGACCGCCGTGTGGGCGACCCGAATGAAGGCGGTATCTCTGGCGCGAAAATGACCGCCTACCGCCAAGACGCGCTGCGTTGCGCGCTGCACTTGCAGGCCGGACCGTGCAAGGCCGCCGTGGTGGCCAAGGCCGTGGGGGTTTCGCGCGCCGCCACCCAGATGCGCGACGACCATTACGGGTGGTTTGAACGGGTGGAACGCGGGATCTATCAACTTACCCCCAAAGGGCAGGCCGCCTTGGTCGAACATGCCGAAATGGCGCAGGTTTTGATAAAATGACAGGGCGGGGGGCCAATCCCCCGCCCAAATCCGTTTGCGCCCAAAGGAACAAGCGCACCCGAATATTCGTCGTACGGATTACTTGGGCAACAAGACCTTATCCACCACATGAATAACGCCGTTCGACTGCATCACATCCCCAATCGTCACGCGACCCACACTCCCGCTTTCATCATAGATATAGACGTTTTTGCCGCGCACCTTGGCCGACAGCGCATCGCCCGAAACCGTGGTCATATTGCAAAACCCGTCCTTGCTTTTCGTCGCACAGGTTTTCAGCCGTGCTGCCGTCAACGTGCCTGCAACCACATGCGCCGTCAGCACTTTGGTCAGCGTGGCCTTGTTTTCCGGCTTTAACAACGTGTCCACGGTGCCTGCTGGCAAGGCGGCAAAGGCGGCGTTCACCGGGGCAAACACAGTGAACGGGCCGGGCGAGGCAAGCGTTTCCACCAGCCCTGCAGCTTTCACAGCGGCGACAAGCGTGGTGTGATCGGCTGAGTTTACGGCATTTTCAACGATATTCTTGGTCTCAAACATCGCGGCACCACCCACATCGGGGTTCGCGGCCAGCGCGGGCACGGATGTCAGGGCGATGGCAGCAGCGGCGATCACGCGGGTAAGTGTTTTTGTCATAAGTCCTCCATCTGCCCGGACCACCCGGGCTTTGTACATGGAGGAACGAGACGGGGATGGCATAAGTTTCAAAGGCCGGGCTAATTTTTGAAGGACCATGCTTTGGTAGGGCAAACTCAGCGCAATATCAGATCAGCAAAGCGCGCCACAACACAAACCGTTTGTGCACGCGGGCGACGCACTGGCCAGATTTCAACGTAGCCTCGGGCGCGGGCCGATCATCGCCAAAGCCCATTCGGCTGTAATAGGCCAAACCGCCCGTATTGTCACAGCGGATCATCGCGTTCAGATGGGTCAGACCCAAACTCTTTGCCGCCTGTTTTGTCACTGCAAAGAGCGCAGTCCCGACCCCCGATTGGGCCTGTCCAATCTGCGCATAGGTTCCCATTTCCCCCCAGTGCACAGGCAGCTTGTCGGTGCGCCCAACGGATTGGAACCCGACCACAACATCGCCCCGCAAAGCGACGTGGCTGCACCAAACCTGCGGACCCGGGGTCAAAAACCACTCGGCTACTTCGGCCTGCGAAAGTGGACTTTCAATCGCCGTGCTGCCACCCACAACGATAATCTGGTTCAGTAAAACGGTCGCAGCGGCGAGATCGCCCGGACGTGCTGCCCGAACGGTCAGAACCATTGGCCCGGTTCCATCAACCCCAAATCCATCAACTGCTGGCTGTTCCATTGGAATTTCGTCGAATTGTGCCATTTGAAATCATGGATGTCATAGCGCGATCCGGGGTTGGATTTCAGCGCCTTGGCGGTGCGAAAGGACACAACAGCCGTGGTGATATTGTGGTGCCACGGGCAGGCATAGGTGTTGTATTCCTCATCCGAGAATGTGAAATTCGGCCGCAAAACCAACCCCGGTTTGGTGCGAAACAGCGCAATCCTGTCTATTTTGCGCCGTGCGGCAGGGACATGTTCCTCAAACCGCCAGCGCAGCCCACCGAAAAAGTCCAACTGCCGCTCGCGCGGGTGGTTGTGATTGGCCGGATCAGGCCGCCCCAGCGCGTAATAGCCCGACCTGTCCAGCATCGCATCCTCCAGTGACACAGCACTGGGGTGGGTGTTCAGATCGTCGGCATAAAGATCGATCACATAAGATAACAGCGCCCCGCGCCGCTCCTCGGTATGAAAGGCCAGTAATTCCCGGATGTTACGGCTTTCGCAAAACGGGTGAAACAGATACTCGGTATTGAACCCGTAATAGAGCCAAACGCCCGGCACCGCATCATTCACCCGATTAACCGCCGATTGCATGGCCTCTGGCCGATGGGTGTCAAAATCAATCCGCACCACTTTTTCCACAATCGAAGGGGGGACGATAATTTCAGGATTGGCCAGCAGCAAGATCTTGCGAAACCCGATATCAAGGTGATGCAAAACCGTACTTTCCACCTCGACCTCATCCTCGGCCATGATGATCGCAATCGGGCCAAGGGCCAGCGTGTCGCGGCCCTGTTCCAGAAACTCCTTTAGACTTTTGTATCGCATGTGGTCCCCGTGCTTGGCCCAAAGCGGTGTCACGCGCACAAGGGTACGCTCCAAAGGGTAATGGAGTGGGCGGTCCTAACGCAAGACCCGACAGCAAGCCGCAAAGGCCCGAAGTCACAAAAGGCCGGGGGCGTTGCGGGCAAAGGCAGGGCGGTGTAGATGTGCCCGCAATCTGCAAAAGGTGCTGCCATGACCGATCCCAAAAAACTGTTTATCAAAACCTACGGGTGCCAGATGAACGTTTATGACAGTGAACGCATGGCCGAAAGCCTGGGCGCCAGCGGTTATGTGCAAACCGACCAAATTGACGGCGCCGATATGGTGATGATCAACACCTGCCATATCCGCGAAAAAGCGTCGGAAAAGCTGTTTTCAGACCTTGGCCGCCTGCGCCCCGCCAAAGAGGCCAATCCAAACCTGAAAATCGCCGTGGCAGGCTGTGTGGCACAGGCCGAAGGCGCCGAGATTATGCGCCGGATGCCCTTGGTCGATCTGGTCGTCGGTCCGCAAAGCTATCACCGCTTGCCGGAAATGGAGGCCAAAATCCAAAAGGGCGAGCGGGCGATTGAAACCGAATTCCCGGTCGAAAATAAGTTTGACCACCTGCCTGAACGCAAAGCAATGCGCGGGCCTGCGGCGTTTTTGACGGTACAAGAAGGCTGTGACAAGTTTTGCGCCTTTTGCGTGGTCCCCTATACCCGCGGGTCTGAGGTCAGCCGCCCCCCCGAACGCTTGTTGGCCGAGGCGCGCAATCTTGCCAGCCGCGGTGTGCGCGAACTGACGCTGCTGGGTCAAAACGTAAATGCCTACCGCGCGGGCGGTTACGGTCTTGCCCAACTGATCCGCGAAATGGCGAAACTGGACGGAATTTCGCGCCTGCGCTACATGACCAGCCACCCCAACGATATGGAAGATGACCTGATAGCAGCCCATCGCGATTGCCCTGAATTGATGCCCTATTTGCACCTGCCCGTGCAGTCCGGGTCCGACCGTATCCTTAAGGCGATGAACCGCAAGCATACGGCGGATGATTATCTGCGCGTGCTGGACCGGGTGCGCGCGGCCCAGCCCGATATCTTGCTGACCTCAGATTTCATTGTGGGGTTCCCCGGTGAAACCGATCAGGATTTTGAAGATACCCTCGCGCTTGTCCGCAAGGTTGGTTACGGCATGGCCTATTCGTTCAAATATTCCGCCCGCCCCGGCACGCCTGCCGCCGAAAAACCTGATGTGGATGGCGCCGTGGCCGATGCCCGCCTGCAAACCCTGCAAGCGCTGCTGACCAGCCAGCAACGCAGCGCCCAAGACGCCATGGTCGGGCGTGAGGTGGACGTGCTTTATGAAAAGGCAGGGCGACTTGATGGGCAGATGGTCGGTAAATCGCAACATCTGCACGCGGTGCATGTGACCGACCCCAAAGGCACGGTCGGGCAATTGGTGCGCGTTCGGGTGACAGAGTCGAAATCAAACTCTTTGGCAGGGGTTCCAATCGGTTAACGTTTGGTTTTCAAAACAGTTTTCAAAACGCCAGATGTGGCTCTGCTTGACCCATAAAACGCAACTATTGGTATAAAGCCAACGTGCGCCTGCCAGTTTTTGCTTTACAAATGCGTGACAGGACTGCACATCTTTGTGAGTATCGTGAAGTCTGCGGAACACCCGGGGGGGTTACCACTGTGAACCGAAATATCAGTACAGCATTAAAAATGATGATTGGCGGGGCAGCGCTTGCGCTGGGCCTTTCTGGTCCAGCCGCCGTGATGGCGCAACCCACAGTTACCGGTCAAATCGAATGGGGCCTCTGGGTCGACGATGATGGCTGTATGCATTGGTGGGCCGATGGCGGCATCGAAGGCTATATGGTCCCGCGTCGCAACCCAAAAACCGGCAAGCCAGTCTGTTTGAAAAAGAACACCTGTCTGGTCGAAAACACCGACACAATGTTCCATACTGGCAGCGCAAAATTGACCAACAATGGCCGCGCCCGGTTAGCGCAGTTTTTCAAAAGCACGGATGCGTTCGGCTATGCCATCTATGGCCATACCGACAGCCGCGCCTCCAAATCGAATAACCAAAAACTGTCTGAACGCCGCGCCGCGTCGGTTGGCGCTGTGGCCCGTTCGGTTGGTGCCGTGGTCGAACGTCAAATCGGTTTTGGTGAAACACGCCCTGTCGCGTCGAACAAATCTGCTGCTGGTATGCAACAGAACCGCCGCGTCGAAGTCATTTGCTACAGGTGGTAACAGATATGATCAACGCAATGAAAATAGGCGCAGGTCTGGTTGCCGCTATCGCTCTCTCGGGCTGCATCACCAACGAGGGGTTTGAAGGCACCGAAGCCTATGATGGTGCAAACTCGATCATCGCCACGGGCCAAGACCAAGGTTACGATCCCGGTGTTTTGAAAAATGGGTCCGCGGCCATCGCCTATGATCCGGATGGTTGCCAAAACTGGATCATCGACGATGGTTTGGAAGGGTATTCGTCGCCGCGCTATGACCCCGTGTCAGGCTTGCCGGTCTGTAACGACCTTTACCCACCAGGCACCGTGATCCGCGACTACCAATCAAGCAGCGCAGGTATCAAAGACCGCGTGTCCGGCACAGGCCGAAAAACAGTGGTCGTGCGCCGTTAAGGACCGCCATGCCTAAAATAATGGCCGCAGTGAAAGCTGCGGCCTTTTGCTTTGCGCATAGTCCAGACAAAAAAATCGCGCAATTTCTGAATTTTACAAAATCGTCACTTGTCAGATGGGGGCTTGCGCCCCACTCTATACCGATAACCGTTGTAAAAAAGGAGATATCCTTGGGCATCAGCGCGCTGACCCCCCCGACCGCACAGCCAGACACCGGCGAAACCTTGCTGGAATTTCCCGACAACCGTCTGCTGATTGATCTTTGTGGCGAGTTTGATCGAAACCTTGCACAGATTGAACATCAGACCGGCATCCATATCTTACGTCGCGGCAACCGCCTTGCGGTTTTGGGCGAAAGCAGCGCGCGCGATTATGCCGCCGCAGTTCTCACGTCGCTTTATGCACGGCTAGAGGCGGGCAAAGGGATAGAGGCCGGCGATATTGACGGCGCCATTCGGATGGGCCGCCCCATGCCCGACCGCGCGCTGCCTGCCGTGGAACAGATCGAAATGTTCTCGGGCGAACGCTACGAGTTGCGCACCCGCAAAAAACCTGTCGAGCCCCGGACCGAGGCGCAAAAAGCCTATGTCGGCAACCTGTTCGACAATGATCTTGGCTTTGGCATCGGGCCTGCGGGTACGGGCAAAACCTATCTTGCCGTGGCCGTGGGTGTGACCATGCTGCTGGCCGGCGCAGTTGATAAAATCATCCTGTCCCGCCCTGCGGTTGAGGCGGGCGAACGCCTTGGCTTTCTTCCCGGCGACATGAAGGAAAAAATCGACCCTTATATGCAGCCCCTTTACGATGCGCTGAATGATTTTCTGCCGCAAAAACAGCTCGCCAAATTGATGGAGGATAAGCGGATCGAAATTGCTCCGCTGGCCTTTATGCGCGGGCGCACGCTGTCTAACGCCTTTGTCGTGCTGGATGAGGCGCAAAATGCCACGACCATGCAGATGAAGATGTTTCTGACCCGTTTGGGCGAAGGGTCGCGCATGGTTATTACCGGCGACCGCACCCAAGTCGATTTGCCGCGCGGCACCGCCAGCGGCTTGGCCGATGCCGAACGCATCCTGAAAGGGGTCAAAGGCGTCAGCTTTAACTACTTCACCTCCAAAGATGTCGTGCGACACCCGCTTGTCGCCCGCATCATCGAGGCGTATGAGGCGCATGATGGAGCCTCTGGTTGACACAGTCATCGAAGACCCACGGTGGCAGGCGTTTGATCTGCCCACCGTGGCCACCCGCGCTTGCAGGGCAGCCCTTGCCCATCTGAACCTTCCTGCGCAAGGCTTTAGCCTGTGTGTGATGGGCTGCGACGATGCCCATATCGCCACCCTTAACGCTGATTTCCGGGGCAAACCTGTGCCCACCAATGTGCTGTCTTGGCCATCGGATGAACGCGCCGCTGAATATGCAGGTGAGGTGCCTGATCCGCCAAAACCCGGCCCGGCAGACGACCCCGAAAGCCTTGGTGATATCGCCATCGCTTGGGAAACCTGCGCGGCCGAGGCCACTGCGGCAGACAAGCCCATGGTCGATCACGTCACCCATTTGGTCATTCACGGTCTGTTACATCTGCTTGGCTATGATCACATTGACGACATAGATGCCACATTGATGGAAACGACTGAGGCGGGCATACTTGAAACCTTGGGTATTTCAGACCCATATAGCTAACGCACGCCCCGGATCGGGGCGATATTTTTTGGAAAAGGACAGATGGGTAGTACGCATAACGGGTCGGTTGCTGAAGGTGACTTGCAAGGCTCTTCGGATCAAGACACCGATTACGACGGTGAAGACCCTCCGCAACGTGGTTTTTTTGGCCGCATCATTGACGCCCTTAGCCCGACTGACACCGATGCCGAAAACGCGGACCAGCCTGTTCAAGGCCCGGAAAGGCCTATGGGCGGCCAAGCCACGCACGGCATGGCAAACCTGCGCCGGATGCGGGTTGATGATGTCGCAGTACCAAAGGTTGAAATCACCGCCGTCCCTTTGTCGATCGGCAAAGAAGAGCTGGTCGAGGTGTTTCGCGAAAACGGTTTTAGCCGGGTTCCGGTCTACAAAGGCACGCTCGACCATCCGCTTGGCCTTGTTCTTTTGAAAGATCTGGCGCTGCAATACGGGTTTGCGGGCTCGTCTGGCAAGTTTTCCCTGCGCAAACTTATGCGCCCCATGCTCTATGCACCACCGTCCATGCCAGTCGGCGTCTTGCTGCAAAAAATGCAGAAAGAGCGGGTCCATATGGCCCTTGTAATCGACGAATACGGCGGCGTTGACGGGCTTGTCACCATCGAAGACCTGATTGAAACCGTCATCGGTGAGATTGAGGATGAACATGACGAGGACGAAGGCCTGTTGTGGAAAGAAGAACCTCATGGCGTTTTTCTGGCCCAAGCCAACGCGCCACTGGATGAGTTTGAACAAGCCCTTGGCCTGACCCTGCGCAATGGCGAAGAGGATGATGATATCGACACCCTCGGCGGCCTTGTGTTCCTGCGTTTGGGCCGCATTCCCGCGCGGGGTGAAATTGTGCCACACGAAAGCGGTGCGGAATTTGAGGTGGTCGAAGCTGACCCGCGCCGCCTGAAACGCGTGCGTGTACGCTTGCCTTCCGCCGTGGCGCGGCGTGCGGCCATCGCGGCCTTGCCGCCTCCAGACACCAAAGCCGCCCAAGCATGATCCGACAGCGCGCGCGTTTCGTCACAAACGCGCTGCTCGGCACTTGGCCGGGCTGGGTACAAACCGGTGCGGCCTTTGGTCTTGGTGCCGTCATCGCTTCGGGCCAGGCGCCCATGGACTTTTGGCGCCTTGCGCTGGTTGCGCTCTTTGCCGCCTTGCTGCTCATCGCGGGCGCGCCTGTGGCGGGGGCGGCAGGCTGGCTTGGTCTGTTCCTTGGCGCGGGGTATTTCATCCTTGCCTTGTCATGGATCGTTGAACCCTTTTTGATTGAGCCAGAGGTCTACGCCTGGATGATCCCCTTCGTCCTAATCCTCATGCCTTTTGGCTTGGGCCTGTTCTGGGCATTGGCGTCATGGGCGGCCCACCGCCTTGGGCAAGGCCTTACCACGCGGGTCTTGTGGCTTGCTCTTTTGCTGACCCTGGCCGAAATGGCGCGGGGCTATGTGTTCACAGGCTTTCCGTGGGCGCAGCTTGGTCATATCTGGATTGACACGCCCATGGTCCAAGCGGCTGCATTTGGTGGCGCAGGTGGCCTGACGGCACTGACCCTATTGGTTGCAGCGCTGCCAGCGGCCTTTGGTTGGCGTACATCGGCCCTGTCCATCCTGATCATTTTTGGCCTCTATCTTTATGGCGATGATCTGCCCAGCCCACCCTATGCCAAAGATCCCGCCATCGTGCGGCTGGTGCAACCCAATGCTGAACAGCACCTGAAATGGAACCCCGATCGCGCGCGCCTTTACTTTGACCGCTTGATTGAACTGTCCGCCGCCCAGACTGCCCCTTCAGATCCGCGTCCCGATCTGATCGTCTGGCCCGAAACTTCGGTTCCCTACCTGCTGAACGACAATCCCGGGCTGGTGCAGGCAATTGCACGGGCAGGGCAGGGCGCGCAAATGGCCGTGGGCATCCAGCGTGTCATCGGCAATCGCGGCTATAACAGCATGGCAATCATCACCCCCGATGGCCGCACCGCCCAGATTTACGACAAGCATCACCTTGTCCCCTTTGGCGAATATATCCCCTTTGGCGATCTGGCCTACCGCCTGTTTGGCATCACCGCTTTTGCCGCCCAACAAGGTGCCGGCTATTCCGCCGGGTCTGGGGCTGCGGTTCTTGACCTTGGCCCCCGCCTTGGCCGCGCCTTGCCGCTGATCTGCTATGAGGCGGTGTTCCCCCAAGATCTGCGCGCCGCCCCCATGCGCGCCGATTGGGTTTTGCACATCACCAATGACGCGTGGTTCGGCAACTTGACCGGCCCATGGCAACATTTGGCCCAGGCTCGCTTGCGCGCTGTTGAAAACGGCCTGCCGGTGCTGCGCGCCGCCAATACCGGCATTTCGGCGGTGATAGACGCGCGGGGCCGCGTTGTGGCCGCCCTACCACTCGGGTTGGCCGATTATATTGATGCCCACTTGCCCCCCGCTCTGCCGCCTACGTTCTATGCCCGCCACGGCGACCTGCCGGTTGTTTTGTTGCTGCTGGGACTCGCCGTGGGCTTGCTGCTGGCCAGTCGGCGGGCAAAGGCTTGACTTGGCCCCTTCACGCGCTTACGTGGGACTTCTCATGCGTCACAACGGCTTCCTGGCGTGGCGTGAACACCAAACGGAGCACTTTCCCATGTCACGCAATAACTATGTCTTCACCTCCGAGTCCGTCTCGGAAGGTCACCCCGATAAAGTCTGCGACCGGATCTCAGACGCGATCCTTGATGCGTTCATCGCGGTTGAACCGAACGCCCGCGTTGCCTGCGAAACCTTTGCCACCACCAAACGGGTTGTCGTTGGCGGCGAGGTAGGTCTGTCCGACCCCGCAAAACTCAAAGAAATGATGGGCAATGTCGAAGGGATCGTGCGTGAGTGCATCCGTGACATCGGCTATGAACAAAAGAAGTTTCATTGGGAAACCTTGAAGGTTCACAACTACCTGCACGAACAATCCGCCCATATCGCCCAAGGCGTGGACAAGGACGGTGCCGGCGACCAAGGCATCATGTTCGGCTATGCCTGCAATGAAACCGAGGCGCTGATGCCTGCCCCGATCCAGTACAGCCATGCGATTTTGAAGCGTTTGGCCGAAGTGCGCAAATCGGGTCAGGAATCCACTCTGCGCCCCGATGCCAAATCGCAGATTTCCTTGCGCTATGTGGATGGCAAACCGGTTGAGGTGACCTCGATCGTGCTCTCCACCCAGCACGAGCATAAAAAGCAAACCAGCCACGACATCCGCGCGATTGTCGAACCCTATATCCGCGAAGTGCTGCCCGCCAGCTGGATCACCCCCAATACCGAATGGTGGGTCAACCCAACGGGCACTTTCGTGATCGGCGGGCCTGATGGTGACGCTGGCCTGACCGGCCGCAAGATCATCGTGGATACCTACGGCGGTGCGGCCCCGCACGGCGGCGGCGCGTTCTCTGGCAAGGATCCAACCAAGGTTGACCGCTCTGCCGCTTATGTGGCGCGCTATCTGGCCAAGAACGTCGTCGCATCCGGCATGGCCGAAAAGTGCACGTTGCAGCTGTCCTATGCTATCGGCATCGCGCAGCCCCTGTCGGTCTATGTCGATCTGCATGACACGGGCGAAGTCGATCCGGCTGCTGTCGAAAAAGCGATCCGCGCCACGATGGACCTGACCCCGCAGGGCATCCGCACCCATCTGGGCCTGAACCGCCCGATCTATGCCCGCACCGCGGCCTACGGCCACTTTGGCCGCGCGCCAGAGGCGGACGGCGGTTTTAGCTGGGAACGCACTGATCTGGCTGATGCGCTCAAGCGCGCTGTCTAAACGCTGACTGATGTGACAGCGGAAAGGGGCGGGCCAGTGGTCCGCCCTTTTTGCATCTCGGCAGCGGTTGCGGGCGCGGTCGGGCTCGGCTAAAGCCTGCGGCCATGACTGAAGATAGACACCCATCGGGCGCCCCATGGCGCAATTTCTATGGCCGCTTCCGGGGCAAGACCATCCGTGCGAGCCAGAAGGATTACCTTGAAAACGACCTAGACGCGTTGTCGCCGGGGCCGATTGACTGGGACATCAACCCGGACCGGGTAAAGCTGG
>CBDTUV010000021.1:0-16971 GCA_965363575.1 uncultured Pseudorhodobacter sp.
GCGGACCTTACGTCAGGGGCGGTTACGGTTGCCCCCGTTACGGTTGCCCCAGTTAAGGTTGCCCCAGTTAAGGTTGCCATGGGGCTTCTTCCTCAACAACAACCCGACCCTCCAATATCTGCGCATACAGACGGCGCAGAATATCTGGCATCCCTTGGTTCGACACGCCCGAAATCGCAAACACCTCGCCGTCAACCACGCTTGCCAGTTCGGCAAAGCGCTCGGCCAGCGTTTCTTCGTCCAGCGCGTCGATTTTGGTCAGCGCCGTGATGCGGGGCTTGTCGCCCAACTCCTCGGCATAGGCTTCCAGCTCGGTGATAATGGTTTGGTAATCTTCGGCCACGGTTTCTGACGTGCCATCGACCAAATGCAACAGCACGGTGCAGCGTTCCACATGCGCCAAAAACTGAATGCCAAGGCCCGCGCCTTCGGATGCGCCCGCAATCAGGCCCGGAATATCGGCCATGACAAATTCATGCCCATCAATGCCCACAACCCCAAGGTTCGGCACCAAAGTCGTAAACGGATAATCCGCAATCTTGGGCCGCGCATTGGAAACGGATGCCAAAAACGTCGATTTCCCGGCATTCGGCAAGCCCACAAGCCCTGCATCCGCAATCAGTTTCAAGCGCAGCCAAATCGTGCGCTCCACACCGTCTTGCCCCGAATTGGCCCGTGCAGGTGCGCGGTTGGTAGAGGATTTGAACTGCAAGTTCCCCCAACCGCCATTGCCGCCCTTGGCCAGCAGCACGCGCTGCCCCACATGGGTAAGGTCGGCCAGAATGGTTTCTTCATCTTCGTCCAACACTTCGGTACCAACCGGCACTTTCAACAAAATATCTTCGCCGGTTTTGCCCGTGCGCTGGCTGCCCATACCCGGCTGGCCCGATTTGGCGAAAAAGTGCTGCTGATAGCGAAAGTCGATCAGCGTGTTCAGGCCGTCCACGGCCTCCACCCAGACCGACCCGCCCTTGCCGCCATCGCCGCCATCCGGCCCGCCAAATTCGATAAACTTTTCGCGCCGAAACGAAACACACCCCGACCCACCGCCACCAGAGCGGATATAAACTTTACATAGATCAAGAAATTTCATGGGACGTGGGCTTTCAGCAAAAGGATCAAGGCACCGCGTTACCCGATAAACCGCCCCACCTCAAGGTCAGGTGACAGCCGTTAGGTCTCCATATCGGGCATATCGGGCCGCACCAGCCGAAACCGCCCTTCCGGCGCGCGCCCAGTGCGACCCGCAGACGCGCCCATAGCCTCGCCGGTCCGCACAAACCCACAACGCTGCAACACTTTGATTGAGGCCGGGTTGTCGGTAAACGCCCCTGCTTGCAGCGCGGGCGGCGCAAAGCGGGCAAACAAAAACTGGGTAAACCCGCGCAACGCCTCTTGCGCAATCCCTTGCGCCGTAAACTCGGGGCGTATGGCGTAAAACACCTCTGGCTCGGCAGCATCATCCGCGCCAATCCATCCCACCCATTCACCCTTCAGCGTGATCGCCACACGAAAAAGCAACCTCCCCTGCCAGCGCCATGCCTCCAAAAACGGGACGGCCTCTGACAACGGCCAATTGGTCGGGAATAAAAACAACATCCGCGACACTTCCGGCCGCGTGACCAGCGCATGAAAGGCAGGCGCATCCTCGGCCGTCATCGGGCGCAAAACCAAACGCTGGGTTGTGATGGGCATGGTATCTGCGCGCTGCATCATGCCCTACCCGTGCCAGTTTGCAAAAATGCGTCACGCGTCAGCTTGAAAAAGCGGCAAAGCGCCGGGGCCGCCCGCGCGCCAGATTTGCTCATCCCTTGCCCCACCTCGACAAACCCCAGCTTGCGCAGCACATGCCCCGAGCTTGGGTTGTCGTCAAAATGCTCGGCCACCACAGCCGCCATCCCGAACCGCGCAAAAGCATCGGTCAAAACCGCATGGGCCGCCTCGGTGGCATAGCCTTTGCCCACTTGGCCCGCGTCCAGAAAATACCCGACTTCCAGCGGATCGCCACCAAACCCCACGGTGCCAATCAACGCCCCATCGGCCAAGCAAATCCCCAAGCGATAGCCCGGCCTGCCCGTCCAGCGCGCAAGATCAATCCACTCCCGCAAAGCGGCCTCTGGCCACGGGCTTTGAATGGATTTGAACATCGCCGCCACTCGCACGTCCCCACCGATCCGCGCCAAATCGGGCGCATCGGCTTGGGTCAAAGGCCGCAGGACCAACCGCTTTGTGGCCAGCCTAAACGTCAGACCATCGTCCTCAGATACGTCCAAGTCTGCACCCCGGCATTTCTGGCCACGCTAAAGCTTTCGGCATCGCCCAAATAGGCAAATCCGCAATTCGTCAGGACCCGCGCCGACCCCGGATTATCCTGAAACACCTGCGCAAAAATCGCCTTGTTCTTCAACGGATTAGCCGAAATCAACGCCCAAACTGCCTCGGACGCATAGCCCGTGTTCCAAAACGCCGGCGCCACCCAATACTCAATCTCGGATTGGTCCCGGTCCATCTGTTTTAGGGAAATCACTCCCATCACCTCGGGCATCCCCCCGGCCACGCCGTCCATCACCCAAATCCGCTCTTCGCCCCCGGGATGCATCGCGCGCGCAATAAACGCCTCGGCAGCACCGGGCGGTAAAGGATGCGGGATTGAACTGGTGCCCACAGCCACACGCAGATCGCCCGCATGCAACGCATAAAGCCCCACATCCGAAATCCGCGCCGGACGCAGCACAAACCGCTGCGCCGCAATCGTCATCTGCTCACCAACCGTTTGCAACATCATCGCGCCCTCCTCCGCAAGCAACAAGGCGGCACCCTCCTCGGCACCAAACCTTTACACCTGTCAAAACACTTTTGGCCAAAATAGCAAAAAGGACCGGCCTTTCAGCCGATCCTCTTGTTACATGGTTTTGTAACGGTTCGACTTACTCAGCTGCTTCCGCAACCGGAAGAACCGAAATAAACATGCGCCCTTTCAGGCCTTTCTTAAACGCAACCTTGCCTTCAACCTTGGCAAAGATCGTGTGGTCAACGCCCATACCGACGCCCACACCCGGAAACATCCGTGTGCCACGCTGGCGCACGATGATATTGCCTGGAATGGCCGCTTGGCCGCCAAACAGCTTTACGCCCAAACGGCGACCGGCAGAATCGCGACCGTTACGGGATGAACCACCAGCTTTTTTATGTGCCATGGGGGATTACTCCTCGGTCTTGGCAGCTTTTGCTGCCGTTGGTTTCGCAGCAGCTTTCGCCTTTGCAGGGGCAGCCTTTGCAGCTGCAGTCTTGGCAGGTGCTTTTGCAGCAGGGGCCGCATCCGCATTATGTGCTGCACGGCGCGCATCGGCAGTACCGGTCGCCGCTTTGACGCCCGACGTGTCGGCACCAGCAGCCATCACTTCGGTCACACGCAACAGCGTCAGATGCTGGCGGTGGCCTTTGGTGCGCTGGCTCGAATGCTTACGACGACGCTTTACATAGTGGATAACCTTCGGGCCTTTGATCTGTTCGATCACTTCGGCCTGAACGGCTGCACCCGCTACCAGCGGTGCGCCAACGGCCAGCTTTTCGCCACCAACCATCAGAATTTCGTTAAACTGGATCTTGTCACCAGCCACACAATCAAGCTTTTCAACCCGCAGGATATCCCCGGCTTGAACCTTGTATTGCTTGCCGCCTGTCTTAAGGACCGCGTACATAGGTCTTCCTTTTCATGTCTCCGCATCCTGTGGTCCCAGCATACACTGGCGTTTTCCTTAACCTCGGACGGCGCGCCCCCATACAGGGCGATATAAATAATAAACCCGGCCAGATGTCACCACCTGTCCCGGATGCGCGCTTATCCACGACACCCCCCGCAGAGTCAAGCACCCGATATGCGCGCGCCCTGATAAACCGCCGCTATTTGCCGTCCACCTCGGGCGTGGCGGCAGCCCCGCCTTCAAGGTCGATAATCAGCGCCTTCATCTCATCAATCTCCAGCCGCTGTGCCTTGATAATATCATCGGCAAGGCTGCGAACCCGCGGATCGGTAATCTGCGCGCGGCCACTGGTCAAAATAGCAATCGAATGATGCGGAATCATCGCCTTCATCCACGACACATCATCCACCGTCGCCTGACTGCGCACCAAAAACAGTGCCGCCGCAAACACCACCGCACTGCCTGCGAAAATCGCTATGTTCAGGCGGCGATTGCCATACATGCCCAGCATGAACGCCAGCATAACCACTGCCATCGCAGCGCCCATATAAACCGCCATCCACGCCCGTGTCTGGCTGAAAAAGATGTGGTCCAATGCGTAGGTGTTCAAATACATCAGCCCGTACATGATAACGGTCGATGTAGCGATCATTGCGAAAAAACGTGTGTATTTGGTCATTTCTGCCTCCTTTTGGGTATCGCCTTCCCCAAAGGAAACAACCCTCCCGCTGGGGAGGGTTCCATTTTTTTTCCAACGTCGCCAAAAAAAGCGGGCGCGCGCCTTAAATCACGCCCATCGCGTTCATCGCATCGGCCACACGCACAAAGCCCGCAATATTGGCGCCCAGCACATAGTCGCCCGGCGTGCCGTATTCGTCAGCGGTCTGAAAGCAACTGTCGTGAATGTCAGTCATGATCTCTTCCAACCGGGCCTCGGTTTTGGCAAAGGTCCAGCTGTCGCGGCTGGCGTTTTGCTGCATTTCCAACGCCGAGGTGGCAACCCCGCCCGCATTGGCCGCTTTGCCCGGTGCAAACAAAACTCCTGCCTTTTGAAACAGTTGCACCGCTTCTGGCGTGCAGGGCATATTTGCGCCTTCAGCCACGGCAATCACGCCATTTTCCACCAAAACCTTGGCGTTTTGGCCGTTCAGCTCATTTTGCGTGGCGCATGGCAGGGCAATATCGCAGGCCACATCCCAGATGCAGCCGCCTTTGACAAAATGCGAACCGTTCCCGCGCAAGGCAACATATTCCGAAATACGCCCGCGCCGTGTTTCCTTGATCAGCTTGACCAAACCCAGATCAATGCCGTTTTCATCCACAATATAGCCACCGGAATCCGAACAGGCGACGATTTTGCCGCCAAGGGACATCACCTTTTCCATCGCATAAACCGCTACGTTCCCCGAGCCGGACACAACACAGCGTTTGCCGTCAAAATCGGTGCCTTGCTGCGCCAGCATGGACCGCACGAAAAACGCGGTGCCATAGCCCGTCGCCTCTTTGCGCGCCCGCGACCCGCCATAAACCAGCCCCTTGCCCGTCAAAACGCCGGCTTCAAAACGGTTGTTCAGGCGCTTGTACATCCCGAACATATAGCCGATTTCGCGCGCACCCACGCCAATATCACCGGCAGGCACGTCGACATATTCGCCGATATGGCGGCTAAGTTCGATCATGAACGACTGGCAAAACCGCATCACCTCACGGTCTGACCGCCCCTTGGGATCAAAATCTGACCCGCCCTTGCCGCCACCAATCGGCATCCCGGTCAGTGCGTTCTTGAAGGTTTGTTCAAACCCCAGAAATTTGATAATTCCAACATTCACCGAAGGGTGGAACCGGATACCGCCCTTGTATGGCCCCAAAGCCGAGTTGAACTGCACCCGAAAGCCACGGTTGATCTGCACTTGGTTCTGGTCATCAATCCATGGCACGCGGAAAATGATCTGGCGTTCCGGCTCGCAAATGCGCTCGATCAGCGCTTCGTCGGAATACTGCGGATTTCGGGCAATGACACGCCCCAAACTTTCCAGCACCTCGCGCGCCGCTTGGTGAAACTCTGGCTCGCCCGCGTTGCGGTGCAAAACAGTGCTAAGGATCGGCTGTAGCTTTTCGTCGATGGTGTTCACGTTGGGCATCTTTCGCAATGGAATCAGCGGGAAACTCCTGCATAACCGCCAAAAACACAAGGGATCTCATGTCACATGCAGGCAATTGGACTGCTTCGTCTTTTGCCCCGCCACGGCCCGTTGCGCCTTGCGTCAAACAGTTAATATTTGATGAAGATTTTTAGGTTTACCTTTCTAAATCAGATAGTTACAAAAACTTCCGCGCGCGATTCCGCACCCGTTTTCAGATATCCTCACCCATCATCTGCTTGGCTGCCGCCCGGCCCAGATCGCGCGAAATCGCTGAAAAAACCGAATTAAACGCGCCAAAAAGTGCGGTATTCAAAACCTGTCCCGGCCCGGTCTTGGAAAAGGCTATATAAGCGTCCAATTCCGCGTCCGAAAGCGGCCCATAGGCCAGCGAAAGATAGGGGTAAATCCACCCTTCCGTCTCGGCCCGGATCTCAGGTTCCTGTCCCCAAACCATCATCAACATGTCATCTTCGGTCATTTCCGGGGCACCGCCGTCCACCTCGGCCAGCCCTTTGAAAAACGCAAGATTGGCATTCAACGCGCCCGACACATTCATCTCAATCAGGTCATTCGTATCCGAAAACACCTGCAGCGCGTCAAACCGAGGTGATCCCTCAGCCATCATATCCTCAACCAGCGCTTTCGCCGCATCCTCAACCGCCTCATCCATCAAAGACCGCCGCGCCTCAATTTCCAGCGTCAGGATACGTTGCCCGAGGTCGGCCCCGAAAAAGGATTGAATAGCCGGAAGATCCGCGTCACGCCCCACCAATTGCTTGGCAAAAGCCTCTTCAAACCGCGCCTGCATCGTCGGCCCGTCATAAATCAGGCCCACGACAGATTTCCACGCCTCCCCGCCTTTGCCCGCGAAAAACTCGTCTTCCATCTGTGCGCCATAATCGACACCTTCAAGCCGCATGATCTCAATCACCTCGGCGATTTTCAGGGTGTCTGCCAGTTCCGCCACCCCGGTCGTCTGAACCTGGGCAGGGCTGACAGTCTGTGCCGTCCCCGGCCCCGCCACCCCCAGAAAGGCGCCAAGAACCATAGACCCAATTATCTGACTAAACCGCATTCGAACCCCCGGAAATACGTGCATCCTCAGATCTAGTGCCTCCGTCCTCTTTTGCCAACCCGGGGGTTTCTTTGGGAAGGACACAAGAATAGGGGTCCTGCCGCGAGCGCCCTAAATATGGCTCAGACAAAGCGGTCCACGTTGCCACGTTTCGGGTCTGGGAACGGCACCTAAACTTTGACGCCATGCGGCCTTGCTGGAATCGGGCAAAACAGCTAGGAACGAAGAAAGAACGCGGGTTAGCGGGTGTGATGCTGTGCAATCGGGCCTTTGAGACGAGTTAGGAGCTGGGCGAGATGCTGACATCTGTTGAACTTTGCGCAGGCGCGGGCGGGCAAGCACTGGGGCTGGAAAAGGCCGGGTTTGCCCATACTGCACTGGTCGAGATTGACAAGCATTGCTGCAACACGCTGCGACACAACCGCCCTGGGTGGAATGTGATCGAGGAAGATATCCGCCTGTTCAAAGACCGCGCGGGCGCGTTTCGCGGGATGGACCTGTTGGCGGGCGGTTTGCCCTGCCCGCCGTTTTCCGTAGCAGGCAAGCAACTCGGCGAACAAGACGAGCGAAATCTGTTCAATGACGCGCTGGATATCGTGGCCGAGGCGCGGCCCCGTGCCGTGATGATTGAAAACGTGCGCGGCTTTTTGGATGCGGTGTTTCATGACTACCGCGAGCGCTTGAAAACGCAATTGGACAAGCTGGGGTATCGGACGGATTGGCGGCTGCTGAATGCGTCGGATTATGGCGTGCCGCAGCTGCGCCCTCGGGTCGTGATTGTGGCGCTTCAAAAAGAGCGGGCCGATTATTTTGACTGGCCCGAGCCGAACCCGCACAATCCGCAAACCGTGGGCCAAACGCTGCGCGATTTGATGGCGGCGGGCGGTTGGGCCGGTGCCGAGGGTTGGGCCGCATCGGCCGATGAAATTGCACCGACGATTGTCGGCGGGTCGAAAAAACATGGTGGGCCGGATTTAGGGCCAACGCGGGCGCGTGCCGCTTGGGCCAGCCTTGGCGTGGAAGGGCGGACCTTAGCCGTTGACGCGCCGGATGCCGCGCATACCGGGATGCCGCGCTTGACGGTGCCGATGGTCGCGCGGATCCAGGGATTTCCCGACGATTGGCATTTTACCGGGGCCAAGACCAATGCCTACCGCCAAGTTGGCAATGCCTTCCCTCCCCCCGTGGCGCAGGCCGTTTCGGCGCAGATTGCCAAGGCGCTGCGCAAGCGGGTGTTGCGGGCAGTGAACAGCTAAGGCGGTGAAACGCGGCGTTCCAGACAGCGTTGTTGTGCCGGGGCATCCTGATTTTGACAGCTTAAACGCCATTGCCGCCGAGATTTTTGCCCGCGCAGGCGGCACGCTGGCGGATGGGTTTGCCGCGATGCTGCGGCGCTGTGTGGATGATGTGATCATGACGCCCAAAACCGGGCGCAGATCGTATGACGAGCTGGAAAAGACCGAAAAAACCTATATCGGCACGCGGGTGGAAATTGAACTGCGCGCCATGTTGCGGCTGCCCAAGGGCAAGCTGGACACCGTTATTTTGGGGCGGGATGTCGATATCAAGAACACGATGGGCAGCAATTGGATGATCCCAACCGAGGCGGTGGATCACGCCTGCATTCTGGTCGCCGCCGATGAGGCACGGGCGGTTTGCTACTTGGGGCTGATCGTGGCGCGACCAGACTACTTGACGGCGGGGCAGAATAAGGATGGCAAGAAAAGCATTTCAGCGCAGGGCTTTGCACATATCCTGTGGCTGCTGCGTGACCATCCCTACCCACCGAATTTTTGGCGCACCGTGCCTGCGGACGTGGTCGATGCGATCTTTGCTGGTCAGTCAGGCAACCAACGCATGGCCAATCTGTTTCGCGAGGTGCAGCGCCAGCCGATCACCCGAGATGTGGTTGAGGCGGTGGCGCAGCAACATGATTTCATGCGGCGCATTCGGTCAGACAATGGCCGTGGAACACGGGATATTTTGGCGCGCGAAGGGGTTTTGCTGTTGTCAGGCCAATATGATGCGCCATTGATTGAGGCCTTGGGCCTGCCTGCATGTTCGGGCAGCGAATTCGTATCCTACCGCGCGCAAAGCCGGGCAGAGGTGGATTTGGCCGCAGCCCATGGGGTGGCGTTAGACTGGTCACCAAAAGGCTAAAGGCACGCCAGACTTGTGTCATTCCCAAAGGTGTGGTCGTCTGCGGGACTAGCGGTGGTGGCCCTTTGCTGCCGCACATCGGGCAAGACCCGAACAGCCTGAACCCGGACAATAACCGGGCATGCAACATTGGAGAGGATACCCTATGACACTATTGAAAACCGTTTTGACCGGCACAATCGCTACCATGGCCGTGGCAACGATGGCCCAAGCCGAAAACTGGGATATGCCGATGGCCTATCCTGCCAACAACTATCACACAGAAAACGCTCAGATTTTTGTGGATGCGGTAAAGGAATGCACCGGCGGCGCGTTGGATATTACGATCCATGCCGGCGGGTCGCTGTTCAAGGGCGATGAGATCAAGCGCGCGGTGCAGGGGGGCGAGGCCCAGATTGGCGAGCGTTTGCTGTCGGCCCATGCCAATGAAAACGCGGTGTTTGGCTATGATTCCGTGCCGTTCCTTGCGACATCCTTCGCTGCATCTGACAAGCTGCGCGATGCTGCACGGCCGACGTTGAACGCCTTGCTGAATGAGCAGAATATGACGCTGCTTTATTCGGTGCCATGGCCACCGCAAGGGTTTTACACCAACAAAGAGGTCAACAGCTTGGCCGATGCTGCCGGGTTGAAGTTCCGCGCCTATAATGCGGCAACCGCACGTGTGGCCGAATTGGCCGGCATGGTGCCTATTCAGATTGAGGCGTCGGAATTGAAGCAAGCGCTGGCCACGGGTGTGGTTGAGGCGTTTATCTCATCCGGGTCCACCGGCGTGGATGAAAAGGTTTGGGAAGATCTGACCAATTTCTATGACACTAGGGGCTGGCTGCCGCGCAACTCAATCTTTGTGAACTCGGACGCGTTCAACGCGCTGCCTGCCGCGTCGCAGGAGTGTTTGACCAGCAAAGCTGCCGAGGCCGAGGCACGCGGGTCAGCCAAAGCCGAAGAGCTGGCCGGTGGGTTCTTGAAGACTCTGAGCGACAATGGCTTGAAAGTATCCGAGCCGGGCGAGCAGTTGGCAGCCGATTTGGCAGTGATTGGGGCGACGATGACCGACGAATGGCTTGTGGGCGCGGGTGACGCAGGCAAAACCATTGTTGACGCTTACCGCAAATAAGCCTTTTGGCCCCTGCCCTATCGCGGTGGGGGCCTTTTTCTATCTTGAATGCAAAGGAGTAGCCCCAATGCGCGGCTTGTTGGACGGCATCTACAAAGCAAGCGGATTGGCGGCGGCCGTGGCCTTGATGGCGATCTTGGCGCTGGTCACGGCACAGATGATGGCCCGGTGGATGGGTCTGATTTTTCCGGGCGGCGCGCAATACGCGGGCTATGCGATGGCGGCCACGTCGTTTTTAGCGATGGCCTATACGTTCAACTACAATGTCCATATTCGGGTGGCCTTGTTTGTCACCAAATCCGGGCGCTACCTGCGCGCGGTAGAGCTGTGGTGTTACACGATTGCCAGTTTGGCGGCGGTGTTTTTGGCCTGGTATGCGGTCAAGGCGGTGCTGTTTTCGGCCAAGATCAACGACATTTCCCAAGGTCAGGATGCAACCCCCTTGTGGATCCCCCAAAGCCTGATGGCGGTTGGGGCCGTGATCTTTGCTGTGGCGGTGGTGGATAATTTGCTGCGACTTATATTGAGCGATTTCAAAGGGGTGGATGCTGCGGATTACAACGTCGATTGGACGGGTCTGCTGTTGAAGTCCAAAGCCAGCCGGGCGGTTATGGTGGGGGCGGTGCTCCTGCTTGTCTACGGCGCGACCCAAGCGATGACCGGGTTTGACCGTGATGCGGTGGCGTTGAAAATCGGGATATTCCTGTTTGTGATGTTTTTCCTGCTGGGGTCGGGGATCTGGGTGGGGTTGGCGTTGTTGGGGGTCGCCTATATCGGGATGATCGGGTTCACCTCACGCAACCCCGGCAATGCGATGATTATCACGGTTTGGACCAGTTCCAGCAGTTGGACCCTGACTGCCCTGCCATTGTTCATCTGGATGGGAGAAATCTTGTACCGCACGCGGCTGTCCGAGGATATGTTCAAAGGGCTGGCTCCTTGGTTGGGGCGCATACCGGGCGGGTTGTTGCACACCAATGTCGTGGGCTGCACGGTGTTTGCGGCTGTGTCGGGATCATCGGCTGCGACGCTGACCACGGTGGGCAAAATGTCGATCCCTGAGCTGCAAAAGCGGGGCTATCCGGAATATATGACCATTGGCACGCTAGCGGGGGCGGCGACGTTGGGGCTGATGATCCCGCCATCGCTGACGCTTATTGTCTACGGCGTGACGGTCAAGGAAAGCATCACCAAGCTGTTTATGGCAGGGGTTTTGCCGGGGTTGGTGCTGGCCGGAATGTTCATGGCCTATATCGTGGCCTGGTACTATATCCGCCCGCAAGAACGACCCGAACCCGAACCGCGGATCGGTTTTGTTGCGGCGTTGAAGAATTCGACCTTGCTGGTCCCGGTGATCGCTTTGGTCGTGGTGGTGATTGGGTCGATGTACACGGGCTATGCCACGCCGACCGAGGCTGCGGCCTTTGGCGTGATTGGCGCGCTGATCCTCGCTGCCCTACAAGGGTCGCTGTCGTTGGAGACATTCACCGAAAGCTTGCTGGGGGCAACGCGGACCAGCGCGATGATTGCGCTGATTTTGATGGGGGCTGCGTTTTTGTCTTTGTCGATGGGCTTCACCGGCCTGCCGCGTGGGTTAGCGGCGTGGATAGCAGAATTCAACTTATCGCCCATCGCACTGATCGCGGCGCTGACGGTGTTTTACATCATCATCGGCATGTTCTTGGACGGAATTTCCGCCGTGGTGCTGACCATGGCGATTATTGAGCCAATGATCCGCGCGGCGGGGATTGACCTTATTTGGTTCGGAATTTTCATCGTCGTAGTGGTCGAAATGGCCCAAATCACGCCTCCCATCGGCTTTAACCTGTTCGTGCTGCAATCCATGACCAAGCGCGACATCACTTATATCGCTAAAACCGCCCTGCCGATGTTTGGGATCATGGTACTTATGGTCGGTGTCTTGGTGGTATTTCCGGGCCTCGCCACCTGGTTGCCCGAACGATTGTTAACCAGATGACCGGGTTTATCGGCGTTTTGATGCTGGACACCGCGTTTGAGCGGGTGCCGGGCGATGCGGGGCACATGGGCAGTTACCACATGCCTGCCCGCGCGCGGGTTGTGGCAAAGGCAGGCAGTTTGGATGTGGTACGCAACGGGTTACCAAGCCCAGACCTGATTGCCGGTTTTTGTACAGCGGCACGCGCGTTAGAGGCGGAGGGTGCGGTTGCCATCACCTCAACCTGCGGGTTTTTGGTAACGGTGCAAGACCAGATTGCAGCCGCGGTTCGGGTGCCCGTTATGGTGTCGGCCCTCTCTTTGTTTGGGCTGCTCCGCACAGCCTATGGCGGGCGGCCTATCGGGATATTGACCGCATCGGCACCCAGCCTTGGAGCCTTGGCGCATCAGGCGGCAGGCATTGCGCCAGGTCAGGCGCGGATCATGGGGATGGAGGATTGCGCGGCCTTTGCCCGTGCGATTTTGGTGCCCAAGGCCGATCAAACTCGCATTGACCAAGCCGCGATTGAAGCGGCGGTGGTGGCCAAAACGCAAGCGCTGCTGCGCACGACGCCGGACTTGGCCGCGTTCTTGCTGGAATGTGGGAACTTGCCCCCCTATGCGGCGGCCATTCGCGCGGCCACAGGCAGGCCTGTCTATTCCGTGCTGACGGCGGTGCGGATGCTGACGGGTCAGTGATCGCCCATCGCGGCGGTTTCAGCCAAACCGTTGTTGGTGCTCAGCAAAAACTGCGAAAGGATGGGGCCACAGGCCGCCCCGATTTCACGCGCCTTGCCCCCGATTTCACCTTCGCAAACGGTGGGTGGGATCAGGCCACGATTGTCTTGGGTTTGCAAATACCGGCGGGTACGTTCGACCAATTCGCGCCGCACGGCATCGGGGAAAGAGCCGTCGATCATGATGGTTTCAAAATCAATAACCGAACAGATGGAGATACTGGCCTTGGCCAGTTCTTGCGCGGTTTGCCCCATCCACGGGTCAACATAGCGCGCAATATCGCTCCAATCTTGCGGCTTTTTCCATAGGCGCGCAGGGTCTATGCCTGCCTCAATCAACCGCGCCTCCAGCACATGAAGCGATGCGATATCAATCAGTTGGCGGCTTTCACCATTGGGGCCAATGCTGGGTAATGACCCCAACGCGCCGGCATTGCCTTGCTGCCCTTCATAGACCGAATGGTTCAGCACAATGCCGCCGCCAATAAAGGCTGCGACAAAGAAATAGGCGTAGTCGCGGTATTCCTTGCCTCGACCATAGATATGTTCGGCGCGGCAGGCAGCGGTGGCGTCATTGACGATAAACACAGGCAAATCGGTGAAATCTGCAATCCGCTCACGCAGGTTCAAATCCTTCCATACGGCCGATTTGGCAGACGGGGCGCCCAGCAGGTCATGCCAATTCCACATCTCAAACGGGGCCGCGATGCCGATGCCGCAGATGCGGTCTTGGTCACGCGCGGGCATGCTTTCGGTAATCTCATCAATGCCGGTGCGCAGAAACGTCAGGATGTCGTCGGGCATGGGATAGGCGTAGGTGATGCGACGTTCCGCGCGAACCACGCCGGTAAAATCCATCAAAATCAAATCGGCGCTGCGTCGCCCCAGCTTCATCCCAAACGAAAACACACCATCAGGTGCAAGGCCCATTGGCACCGAAGGCTTGCCCACCTTGCCGCGCGTTGGATCACCGCGCACGAGCAACCCATCATTTTCCAGCTTGCGCAAAATGACTGAAACCGTTTGGGGCGACAGGCCGGAAATGCGCGCAAGGTCAGACCCCGGTTGCGGGCCATTCCGCTGCAACATCGACAGCAAAAGCCGTTCGTTATAGTCGCGCAAACCGCTTTGGTTTGCGCCGCCTCGTAACGATCTGATCTTTGAGCCATCCATTGCGGCGACACTACTCCTGCGTTTGGCCTAAGGTAAAGATGCCACGCCTAATTAATAAATCAAGTTTATTTATTTATTGACCTGATCCCCCGAATCGGGTTTCGTAAGGGCAGTTCCGCATTTTGCGCGACACCATCCCCGGTTCGCCGGGCGATCACAGACTGTCTCGGGAGGACATCATGAAAAAATTACTCGCAACCACTGCCATCGTTGTTATGGGCTTTGCAGGTGCGGCGTCGGCGGCTGACGGCGTTACCGTCTGCCTGATCACCAAGACCGACACCAACCCGTTTTTCGTGAAGATGAAGGAAGGCGCTGAGGCCAAAGCCGCCGAGCTGGGCATGACTTTGAAATCCTTTGCCGGCAAGGTTGACGGCGACCATGAAACCCAAGTTGCCGCGATTGAAACCTGCATTGCAGACGGTGCAAAGGGCATTTTGCTGACCGCATCGGATACATCGTCCATCACCTCGACCGTGAAAAAAGCACGTGATGCCGGGCTGTTGGTGATCGCGCTGGACACGCCTTTGTCGCCGATTGATGCAGCCGATGCTACCTTTGCGACCGACAACTTTTTGGCAGGCGAGCTGATCGGCAAATGGGCCGCAGGCAAGTTGGGTGCCGAGGCCGCAAATGCCAAGATCGCGATGCTGGATCTGGGTGTATCGCAGCCTTCAGTTGACGTGTTGCGCGACCAAGGATTCTTACAAGGTTTTGGTATCGATCTGGCCGACCCGAACAAGTGGGGCGATGAGACCGACCCGCGCATCGTAGGCAATGATGTGACAGCCGGGAATGAAGAAGGTGGCCGCAAGGCAATGGAAAACCTGCTGGCCAAAGACCCAATGATCAACGTGGTTTACACGATCAACGAGCCTGCCGCTGCTGGTGCCTATGAAGCGTTGAAATCGATTGGCCGTGAAAACGACGTGTTGATCGTGTCGGTTGATGGCGGTTGCCCCGGTGTGGCCAATATCGCGGATGGCGTGATTGGTGCGACCTCGCAGCAGTACCCGTTGTTGATGGCGTCCAAGGGCGTTGAGGCGATTGCAGCTTGGGCCAAGGATGGCACAAAGCCAGCCAACACCGATGGCAAAGACTTCTTTGACACGGGTGTGACGCTGATCACCAACACCCCGGTTGACGGCGTGGAAAGCATTGATGCGGTGAAGGGGGCCGAACTTTGCTGGGGCTAAACTGACCCGCTTAGGTTAGGATTTCGAAAGAGGGCGGGTTCCCCCGCCCTTTTTCACAAGAACATCAGCGTCACGGGGAGGGACGATATGTCAGGACAAGAGAACTTTGAGCAAGCCTCAAAGCCAGGGACGCAAGAGGTGGCAAAGTTTGCCCAGCCCAATCGCGGGATGGTTGGAACGTTGCAGCATTGGCTGCACATCAACCCGGCCTTGGTGCCGTTGATCGTTTTGGTGCTGTCGATTGCGGTGTTTGGCCTACTGCTGGGCAGCAAATTCTTTTCGCCTTTTGCGCTGACACTCATTTTGCAGCAAACCGCGATTGTGGGAATTGTCGGGGCCGCGCAAAGCCTTGTGATTTTGACCGCCGGGATTGACCTGAGCGTGGGCGCCATCATGGTGCTGTCATCGGTGGTGATGGGGCAGTTTACCTTTCGCTACGGTCTGCCCGTGGAACTTTCCATTGTGATGGGCCTTGCCGTGGGCAGCTTTGTTGGGTTTTTGAATGGCTGGCTGATTGCCTTTATGCGCTTGCCGCCGTTCATTGTGACGCTGGGCATGTGGCAGATCGCCCTTGCCACGAACTTTCTGTATTCCGCCAATGAAACCATCCGCAGCCAAGAGATTGCCGAGCAAGCGCCGCTACTGCAGGTGTTTGGTGCGACCTTCAAGGTCGGGGAGGCGGTGTTCACGGTTGGCGTGATCTTTATGGTTTTGCTGGTGGTGCTGCTGTCTTACATCCTGAAACACACGGCGTGGGGCCGCCATGTCTATGCGGTGGGCGACGATCCTGAGGCGGCGGAGCTTTCGGGCGTGAATGTCAAAGGCACGCTGATTTCAGTTTATATGCTGTCGGGGTTAATCTGTGCCTTTGCGGGCTGGGCCTTGATTGGCCGGATCGGATCTGTGTCACCGACATCGGGGCAGTTGGCAAATATTGAGAGTATTACGGCGGTGGTGATAGGTGGGATTTCGCTGTTTGGCGGGCGCGGGTCAATTTTGGGAATGCTGTTTGGCGCGCTGATTGTGGGTGTATTTAGCCTAGGGTTGCGCCTGATTGGGGCCGATGCGCAATGGACCTATCTGCTGATTGGCGCACTGATTATTGCCGCAGTAGCGGTGGATCAATGGATTAGAAAGGTGTCGGTCTGATGGAACCCATTCTGAAAGGTCGCAATCTGGTCAAACGCTATGGTCGGGTGACTGCATTGGATCACTGTGATTTTGATCTGTACCCCGGTGAGATTTTGGCCGTAATCGGTGACAATGGCGCGGGAAAGTCGTCCCTGATCAAGGCCGTGTCGGGCGCGATTGTGCCCGATGAAGGTGAGGTTTATCTGGAAGGCAAGCAAGTCCGTTTCACCTCGCCCATCCAAGCGCGCGAGGCGGGTATTGAAACAGTATATCAAACACTTGCCATGTCCCCTGCCCTGTCGATTGCCGACAATATGTTCATGGGCCGCGAGCTGCGCAAACCGGGGTTCATGGGCAAATGGTTGCGCCAATTGGACCGCCCGCGGATGGAGCAGATGGCGCGCGACAAGCTGACCGAATTGGGATTGATGACGATCCAAAACATCAACCAAGCGGTTGAAACCTTGTCGGGCGGACAGCGCCAAGGGGTGGCAGTGGCGCGGGCGGCGGCCTTTGGGTCCAAGGTGATCATATTGGACGAACCGACAGCCGCACTTGGGGTCAAGGAATCGCGCAAG
>CBDTUV010000022.1:0-16861 GCA_965363575.1 uncultured Pseudorhodobacter sp.
GGTTTGTCGCAGGTCAAAAGGTCACGGTCGCAGATACAGTTGGCGCGGGTGATACTTTCAACGCAGGCGCCTTGGCGGCGCTAGAGGCCGCGGGCGCGTTGTCCAAAACGGCCCTTGTCGCACTGCCTGACGCTACGTTGGACGCCGCCTTGTCGCTTGGCAACCGCGCCGCCGCCGTTACCGTGTCGCGCGCAGGTGCCAACCCACCTTGGGCGCGCGAATTGTGAGAGCACTTTTACAACGGGTCCACCACGCATCAGTGGTGGTCAAGGGGGCGACAATCGGCGAAATCGGGCCGGGCCTGTTGATTCTGATCTGTGCGATGCAGGGTGATACAGAAACCGAGGCGAACCAATTGGCCGCCAAAATCGCCAAGCTGCGGATTTTCAAAGATGAATTGGGCAAAATGAACCTGTCGCTGAAAGACAGCGGCGGCAGCGCCCTTATTGTCAGCCAGTTCACACTTGCTGCTGACACTTCGCGCGGAAACCGCCCCGGCTTTTCGCCTGCCGCAAATCCCGAAGAGGGCCGCCGCCTTTATGAGCATTTTGTACAGGCCGTCCAAGCACTGGGGATCACAACGGCGACCGGGTCATTTGGCGCAGACATGGACGTCAGCCTGACCAACGCAGGGCCGGTAACCATTTGGCTGGATACCAGCGCGTAAGTCCGATTTCACCAAAAAATCAAAAGCTTGGGTGCTATTCCACGAAAAAGGGAGGCAGAACGCCCCCCCTTCTATCCAAACTTATTTCGGTCCTACGATTGGACTATGCCCATTCCCACGGCCGGATATATTGGCCAAGCACCTCGGTCACCGCCGCATCGCTAACGCCATCGACCCGCGAAATTTGTGCGACCAGACCGCGCTTTTTATCCTCAACCACGGCTTTGACCTGCACAGGCAGGTTCGCCGCCGTCAGCGCCTCATTGTAAATCCGGGTGATCGCAAGGCGGCGCAGGTCGGGTTTGAACACTTTACCCACCGCCGTTTTTGGCAATTCGGCCAAGATTTCAATGGTTTTTGGCACGGCCGCACGCTCATGGATATGCTTGCGGGCGAAATCCATCAAGTCCTCAACTGTGACCTCGGCATCTTTGACCAACTCGACATAGGCACATGGGATCTCACCTGAGTGCAGGTCCGGCTGGCCGATGGCGCCCACCATTGCGACGGCATCATGGCCAGCAAGGGCTTCTTCAATTTCGGCGGGGTCGATGTTGTGGCCGCCACGGATGATCAAATCCTTGGCACGGCCAGTGATGTAAAGGTAGCCCTCGGCATCTATCCGCCCCAAGTCGCCGGTGCGCAAATAAATGTCTTCGGCAAAGAGGTCATGGTTTTTATCAGCCTCGGTGTAGGTTGAGCCGGCAAAGACGCCGGGGTTCGCCACGCAAATCTCACCCACCTGATCCACGCCGCAATCGGTCGCATTACCCGCCGCATCATGTTGCAAAATACGCACTTGGGTATAGGGCAACGGAATACCAACCGAACCAATTTTCTTGTTACCTTCCGGTGGGTTACACGACACTAGGCAGGTACATTCGGTCAAGCCATACCCTTCGATAATTGCAACACCTGTCGCTTTTTCAAACCGCTTATACAGTTCCAACGGCAAAGGGGCCGAGCCGGAAAACGCCCCACGCAAGCTGCTGACATCGGCGTTCACCGGGCGCTGCATCAGCGCGGAAAGCGCCGTGGGAACAGTGATCATATAGGTGACTTTCCAACGCTCAACCAATTTCCAGAAATTGTCGAACACGCCTTCGCCGCGGTACCCTGCTGGCGTTGGAAACACCACATGCGCGCCGCTGCCAATCATCGACATCAAAATAGGATAGATCGCAAAAACGTGGAACATCGGCAGCGGGCAAATCACCACATCCGTTTTGTTGAAAATCAGCTGAGAGCCGAGCCAGCCGTTATAGACCATCCCGGACACTTTGTGCTGCGCGACCTTGGGCATGCCCGTGGTGCCACCCGTGTGGAAATAGGCGGCAACCCGGTCTGTCAGAATATCATCAAACATCAGCTTGCCTGCGGGCTGCTTGGCGCATTCTGCGTTGAAATTCAGAATCTTGGCATTGTGCGCCACTGGGTTTTTCGGGCGCACCAATGGCACGATCCAGCTTTTGGGCGGACTCAGATACCGCTTGAGGTCAATTTCCAAAACGGTTTTCACATTGGGGGCATGGCGCACCGCCTCGGCCACTCTTTGCGCGACTTCGGTCTTGGGGAATGATTTTAGCGTGACCACCACCTTGGCCTTGGTTTCCCGCAAGATAGAGCTGATCTGATCGGCATCCAACAGCGGGTTGATCGGGTTAACGATGCCTGCCACAGACCCGCCCATCACCGTCACGGCAGTTTCAATCGAATTGGGCAGAATATAGGCCACCACATCATTTGGCCCAACGCCGAGGCTGCGAAACAAGTTCGCGGCCTGCGTCACCTTGGCATGGTACTGCGACCAGGTCAGGGTTTCGGCGCTGTCGGTGGGGCCAGACTGCAACTGAAAGCTGATTGCGGGCTTGTCGCCATGGTCATCGCGCGCGCGGCTCAGATATTCATACATGGACCGCGCGGTGTTGCGCTCTGCCCACGGTTTCTCGGCCTCAATCGCATCACGATCGGCAACAGACGCAAAATTCTTCATTCCTAGTCCTCCCCTAAGCGCCCGCAATTTTTATCGCTGAGCTTATTATTTGGCCAAAGATGGGGGGTTTTTACTGGTCTCGCAAGCAAGACGCGGCAAAAAAACGCAACGTCATTGGCCTAAATACAAAAGAGGCGCAGGATGCGCCTCTTTTGTCTAACGATGTTTCGGTTTTATTTCTGCGGAATGCGCAACATTTGGCCCGGATAAATCTTGTCCGGATGGCTGAGCATGGGACGGTTTGCCTCAAAAATCTCATTGTAGCGATTGGCATTGCCCAAGGTTTTCTTGGAGATTGCCGACAGCGTGTCGCCTTTTTTGACCTCATGAAACACGGGGGCGGCGCCTGCGTCTGGTACATCATCTTGCACTTCGCCAACGCCTGCGACGTTGCCCACGGCCAAGATGACCTTTTCTTTCACTTCTTGGCTTACGGCGTTGCCGGATACGACAACTTTGCCGTCCGTGCCCACTTTGATATCCAAGCCGGTGGTATCAAGGCCCAAATCTTTGACTTCCTGCTTCAGCGCCTCTTCTTTCGGCGCCTCAGCAGCATCGGCCTTGCCGCCGAACAGCGATTTGCCTGCGTCTTTTACAAAGCTCCAAACACCCATGATCGTCTCCCTTTACACTGGGGCGGTTTGCCCCTTACGCCGCGCAGTATGGCGCAGCGGGAGCGTGGCGCAATGGCGCAGTTGGGTGATCTAGGGGGAAAAGGGTGAATAATTCCCCCTCAAACTCCATTCCAAGCTCACTTCAGCGATGGAACTAGACTTGCCCATCGGTGAACTGCAACCGTGCAAGCCGGGCATAAAGACCTTCTTGTGCGACCAATTCATCATGCGTGCCCATGGCGACGATTTGGCCTTCATCAAACACTACAATCCGGTCTGCCTTTTTCACCGTGGCAAGGCGGTGCGCCACTACAATGGTCGTGCGGGTTTTTGACAACTCATCTACCGCCGCCTGCACAAGGCGTTCTGATTCTGCGTCCAGCGCACTTGTCGCCTCATCCAGCAGCAAGACCGGGGCATCGCGCAAAATGGCGCGCGCAATCGCGATGCGCTGTTTTTGCCCACCCGACAGCATCACCCCACGTTCCCCCACATAGGTGTCATAGCCTTGGGGCAAGGCGGTTAAGAAGTCATGCGCGGCGGCGGCCTTTGCGGCGGCCTCAATTTCGGCATCTGTGGCCTCAGGGCGACCAAAACGGATGTTTTCACGCGCGGTCGCGCCAAAAATCACCGGGTCTTGCGGCACAAGCGCAATTGAGCGGCGGAAGGTGGAACGCGTCATATCTTGCAGATCCACCCCATCCAGCGTGATACGACCATGCTGTGGGTCATAAAACCGCAAGATAAGCTGCAAAATGGTGGTTTTGCCAGCACCAGAGGGGCCAACAAGCGCCACCGTTTCACCCGGTGCGACGACCAGATCGATCCCATCAAGCGCGCTGATTTCGGGCCGTGCGGGGTATTGGAACCGCACGCCTTCAAATGTGATTGCGCCTGTCACAGGGCGTGGCAGCGGCAAAGGTTCGGCAGGGTCTTGGACTGCATCTGTGGTGACCAGCAGTTCCACAAGGCGTTCGGTGGCCCCTGCGGCCCGCTGCAATTCGCCCCAAATCTCGGACAAGGCGCCAACTGCCCCTGCAACCATTACGGAATAGATCAGGAATTGCACCAATTCGCCGGGGCTCATCACCCCTGCCCGCACATCGCGCGCGCCAATCCACAGTACACCAACCACGCCGGTGAAGATCAGGAAAATCACGATGACGGTCATCAAAGCCCGCGTCCCGATACGCTTTTGCGCCGAGCGGTAGGATTTTTCGGTCAAATCGGCAAAGGCCGCGCGCGATGGGTCTTCGTGTGTAAAGGCCTGCACGGCCTGCACGGACAACAACGCCTCGGACGCATTGCCAGAACTGGTGGCAATCAGGTCTTGGTTTTCGCGGCTGAGCACGCGCAACCGCCGCCCCAACACGATAATCGGGACAATAACGCCCGGCACAATCAAAAAAACCAGCCCCGTCAGCTTGGCCGAGGTCAACAGCAAGGCGACCATTCCGCCGATAAAAATCAAAAAGTTACGCAGGGCGATCGACACGGATGACCCGATCACTGACAAAATCAACGTGGTGTCGGTGGTCAAACGGCTTAGAACTTCGCCGGTCATCAAGCGTTCATAAAACGCGGGGCTCATCCCGATGACCTTGTCAAACAGCGCTTTGCGAATGTCGGCAACGACCCGTTCGCCCAAGCGCGTCACAAGGTAATAGCGTGCGCCCGTGCCCAGCGCCAAAAGCATGGCGATAACGAGGGCGGCAAAGAAATACTGGTCCAGCAGGCTGGCATTGTCGGCGGCAAAGCCATCGACAACCCGGCGCACCGCAAGTGGCAAGGCCAGCGAAACGCAGGCGGTTGTGATCAGCGCCAAAATCGCCGCAATCACTAGGGTGCGATAGGGCGCCATGAACGGCGCCAAGCCACGCAGCGATGCCATCTGTTTAGATTTTTCGCGCTCTTCCAGTTCCGTCGTATTCCGCGCCATCGTCGTCCGCCCTTATTTGCAACGCTTCCCTTTAGGCCTTGCGCACGCCAGTCGCAAGCATCCCAATTGCCGCGCCCTCTTTCGCTTGGGGCGGGGCTGTGCCAGTTTCCAATCAACGAAAGGGTTGCCCCATGACAATCACCACCTGTGTTTTTGATGCCTACGGCACTTTGTTTGATGTGGCAGGGGCCGCGCGCCAAGCGGCAACCGAGCCGGGACAAGAAGCGCTGGCCGCCCTTTGGCCCCGTTTGGCCGAGGATTGGCGGCGCAAGCAATTGGAGTATTCATGGCTGCGCGCGGTCACCGGGGATCATGTCGACTTTCGGCAGGTGACGGGGGATGGTTTGGATTGGGCGATGGAGGCGCAGGGCCTGTCTGACCCTAGCCTGCGCAACCGTTTGATGGCTTTGTACGATGCACTGCCCGCCTATGCCGAGGTGCCTGCCATGCTGAATACATTGAAAACCAACGATTTTGCGACAGCGATTTTATCCAATGGCAGCCCTGCGATGCTTGCCTCGGCCATCGGTTCTGCCGGGATTGGGGATGTGTTGGATGCAGTGCTGTCGGTCGAAGATGTGGGCATCTTCAAACCATCCGCCCGTGTGTACGACCTTGTGGGCCGCCATTTTTCGGTGCCAAAGGATGAGGTTTTGTTCGTGTCTTCAAACGGTTGGGATGTGTGTTCCGCCGCCGCCTATGGCTTTCAAACCGCTTGGGTAAATCGCGCAGGCGCGCCTGCGGACCGGTTATCTGCCCAACCCGCCCATGTTTTGCCAGACCTTACCACCATCCCCCAAATCGCAGGTGCCTTATGACCCAGTTTTTCACCACATCCGATGGCACGCGCCTTGCTTACCGCGACGAAGGGGCAGGTACACCGCTGTTTTGCTTGCCCGGCCTGACCCGCACGATCCATGATTTTGACTATATGGTGCCTCATCTGCCACCCTGCCGCCTGATCCGCATAGACTACCGGGGCCGCGGCGAAAGCCAGTGGACGGGCGCGGCCACCTATACCGTGCCGCAAGAGGCCAAGGATGCGCTGGAATTGCTGGTCCATCTGGGTGTGGACAAGGCCGCCCTATTGGGCACCTCACGCGGGGGGCTGATTGCGATGGTGCTGGCGGCCACGGCGCGGGATCGGGTGCTGGGGATATGTTTCAACGACATCGGCCCCGAAATCCATAAACCGGGGTTAGAGCGGATTATGGACTATGTGGGCCGCAACCCGCGCGTCAAAACCCATGCGGCTTTGGCCGAGGTTTTGCCCGCCAATATGCCCGGCTTTGCCAATGTAGCAGCCAGCCGCTGGCTGGAAGAGGCACATCTGCACTATAAACTAACCCCCGAAGGCCTGCGTATCACCTATGATCCGGCCTTGCGCGAAAGCTTTTTGGCGGCATTCAAAGGCCCCGAGGTCGATCTTTGGCCGCTGTTTGATGCCTGCGCCGGGCTGCCCTTGGCCCTGATCCGGGGCGGCAATTCGGACCTGCTGAGCCAGGCCTGCGCGGATGAGATGCGCAAACGACGCCCGGATATGGACTTTGCCAATGTGCCAGACCGCGCACATATTCCGTTTTTGGATGAACCCGAAGCGGTGGCAGTTTTGCACCAATTCCTGACGGCAGTCAAAACTCCACCCACACCCCCAGCTTAACGCGCGGCGTTTTGGGGCCGATAACCCCAACCGAAGGCGAAACCACCAGTTGCGTCGGCCCGATCGCCCAAGCAGCGGTGGTTTCCAACCGCAGATTTTGGGTATCCGCCCGCCGCCACAATTGGGCTTGCGCCATTAATTTCAAGCGATCGATGGGCTTTATGCCCACACCCACATCCAGCTTGTAGGTCAGCCCTTCGTCCAGCCAATCAAAGGTCACCAGCTTTTCAACCTGCGCATCAACCGTTGCCCAGCCATCGCCAAACCGGCTGGAAAACCCCATCCCCCAAAACAGCCCCGCCCGCATCGCCGTTTCCGCAACACCGTCCAAAACCGGAAAGGCAACGGCCGCCGTGGTTTCGCGCAACTCAAACGCGGCCCCGACCGACAGCACCTGGCCGCCCTTGCCCCATACGTGGTAATGCACGAATTGCGTGGCATCCGGCAGCTTGCGTCCCCGTGGCATTTTCACCTCGGTGCCCATGGTCCAGCCCCCACGCATCCCATATTCCGCGTAAAGCTGCGAACTGGTTTGATCGGCGGACAAGGCGATAAAGAACGACCCTTGCTCGCGCGGCCAAGCGCCGGCATGGGCAGAAGCGGCCCATAGCCATATCAAGATCGGCAAAAGCCAAGGCATCACTGTCCCCCTTTTGTGCAGCCTGTTCGGAAAGGGATTAACAGATGGTAAAGAAAGCAGCTAAAGATTGACTGTTTTATCCATAAGGGTCAGCAATATCTGCATCAAAGCTCAGAAAGCACAAATCCATGCCCGATATTTCCGACATCGACGCCGCAGCACAGCGGCTTAAGGGCCATGCGCGCCGCACGCCGCTGCTGTCCTCGCCGTTTTTGGATGCGATTGCGGGGCGGCGCGTGTTTGTAAAGGCCGAATGCTTGCAACACACCGGGTCATTCAAGTTTCGCGGGGCCTGGGCGGCGGTTTCGGCCATGACGCCTGAGGTCCGTGCCAAAGGCGTTATCGCGTTTTCATCGGGCAATCATGCGCAAGGTGTGGCGCTTGCCGCCAAGCTGCACAACGCGCCCGCCGTTGTCATCATGCCCGCCGATGCCCCACGCATCAAAATCGCCAATACGCGTGCGCTTGGCGCCGACGTCGTGCTCTATGACCGCGCAACCGACGACCGCGATGCGATTGGCCAGCGCTTGTCAACAGCGCGCGGGCTGACGCTGATCAAACCCTTTGACGATGAGATGGTGATCGCGGGCCAAGGCACCACCGGCCTTGAAATCGCCGAGCAAGCGGTCGAGCATGGCATTTCGGACGCTGATGTTTTGGTCTGTTGCGGTGGCGGTGGATTGACCTCGGGGATCGCCTTGGCGCTTGCCTCGCGGGCCACCGGGTTGCGCGCCCGCCCGGTTGAGCCTGCGGGTTTTGACGATGTAACCCGCAGCCTTGCCGATGGTATACGCCGGAAAAACGCCAGTCTTTCGGGATCAATTTGTGATGCGATTGTGACCCTTACCCCCGGCGAGATCACCTTGCCGATCATGCAACGCCTGTGCGGCGCGGGAATTGTCGTGACCGATGATGAGGCACTGCGGGCGGTGGCACTGGCATGGTTGAGGCTGAAAATCGTGTTGGAACCGGGCGGGGCCGTGGCATTGGCGGCGGCATTGTTCCATGGGGAACAGATTTTGTCGCAAGATGTGATATGTGTAGCATCAGGTGGAAATGTCGATTCGGACATTTTTGCCCGCGCCTTGGCGACCTTGGCCGAATAACACCGTTTGGTCCGTGGTCGGCATATTGGTTCTCTGCCACGCGCGTTCAGATTTTTTTGATAATGCAAAGCTGTTTTCATAGGTCCCTTTTTAACGTCGGCGTTTCGCAATTTCCGCGCCCCGCCGCCATAAATCTTTGGAACGCCCTGATGTCGATTTTGCCATCCAGCACATACTCGCTTTTGCAGCCAGCCAATATCATGCTGATTTTGATCGCGGCGATTGGGTATAGCACAGCAACCATCGGTATGAAGATGGGCTCGTCAGCGCTGACTAGCCTTGCAATCCTTGTTATGGCGATTGGGTTTGCAGGTGCGATTTTTGGCGAAACCGCCCTTTTGCGCGTGACTGATTTAGGGCCAGTCTATATTGCCATTGTCGGCATCGAATCCCTGATTGTCATGCTTTATGCGTGGTATATCGGCGAAGTGATGAGCCTGCGCCAGATTAGCGGTGCAAGCATGGTCATCTTTGGCCTGATGCTGGTAAACACCTAATTTACTGCGCTTGTGAGGCCCAAGTCGGGCCCCGCCACCTCTGTGCAAAACAGGGTTGCAGCACGTTGAGCCTTGGCCGAGAAACGACACCAAACAGTCGATGGAATTCCGATGCACGCCCCGCTTGCCTTTGCCCAATGCCTTGATACCAAAATCGCCTACCGCGACGAAGGATCGCCCACGGGCCGCCCGGTGGTTTTCGCCCATGCGTTGGGGCTGGATCACAGCGTTTGGGATGCGCTGATCCCGCTTTTGCCCCAAGATTTGCGGCTCATTCGCTTTGATCTGCGCGGCCATGGGGCATCGTCCACCCCGCCTGCCCCTTATGCGATGGGCGGCCTGGTCCGCGATGCTGAAGGTTTGTTGGACCAGCTTCAGATCCGTGACTGTGTTTTTGTTGGCAGCGCCCTTGGCGGCATGGTGGCGCAAGGCCTTGCGGTCAAGCGATTGGACCAAATCCGTGCGCTGGTACTGGCCAATACGGGCACCAAACTCGGCACCAAGGAAACATGGGCCAAGGTGATCGAGGAGACAAAAGCCAAGGGCTTGGGCGTGCGCACTCAGGTGGATATTGACAAAATCTTCTCGCCTGCCTTTCGCAGCACGGCTGCGATTGCCCCATGGGCAGACCTGCTTGGCAACCAACGTGAGGAAGGGTTTTTGGGCTGTGCGGCGGCCATTGCGGGGACCGACTTTTACACCACTACGGCCAGTTTGCGCCTGCCCAGTCTGGTCATCGCTTGTGCCAATGATGCGATCACCCCTGCCGATATGGTGCGGGAATTGGCTGAATTGATCCCCGCCGCCCATTTTCACCTTATCCGCAAATCTGGACATTTGCCGATGATCGAACAGCCCTTGGCCTTTGCCGATGCGCTTACCGGGTTTTTGCGCGCCATAGGTCATATTTGAAACGGCTTGAACATTCGCGGCAAAGCGGCACATTAAGGTCTTGATCCCCTTGCCGCATCATCCGCCCCGTTTCAGAAAGTACCCTTGCGTATGCCGCCTATACTCCTTGTTCACGGCTCTTGCCACGGCGCATGGTGCTGGCGCGATACCTTGCCCTATCTGGACGGGGCCACGGCGATTGACCTGCCCGGCCATGGCCAAGACCGCACACCAATCGCGCAAGTGACGCTGGACCTTTATGTCGAGGCGATCCTTGACACGATCACCCAGCCCACCATTTTGGTCGGCCATTCCATGGCGGGCTACCCTATCACAGGCGCGGCCCTGCGCGCGCCTGACAAAATAGCGCGGCTGGTCTTTGTTTGCGCCTATGTGCCACAAGCAGGCCTGAGCCTTGTCGATATGCGCCGCGCAGGCCCACGCCAACCCTTGCTGGACGCAATAGACACCAGCGAGGATCGCCAAAGCTTTACCTTCCGGCCCGATAAGGTGGCTGAAAAGCTGTATCATGATTGCCCGCCCGAAACGGTTGCCTATGCGCAGGCCCATCTTGGTCCCCAAGCGATCAGGCCGCAAAGTACCGCGATAGAAACGGTCAATGTGACCGTCCCCAGGCGCTATATCATCTGCGATGATGACCGCGCGATACCGCCCGAATATCAGGCCACCATGTCCCAAGGTTGGGCAGATATCCGACACCTTGCCTCCAGTCATTCGCCGTTCTTCTCACAACCTCAGGCACTGGCAAAGGCTATAGCGTGACGCCGACACCCACGCCTGTGCCACGCCTAGCGCTCAGTTTTATTCTGATCACGGTCACGCTGGATGCCATCGGGATCGGCCTGATTTTTCCGGTGATGCCGGATCTGATCGAATCCGTCACTGGCGAGGGGTTAGCCACCGCTGCCTTGTGGGGGGGCGTTCTGGCCACGTCCTATGCGGTGATGCAGTTCATCTTTGGCCCGGTGATTGGGTCGCTGTCTGATTGGTATGGCCGCCGCCCGGTACTGCTGGTGTCGCTGGCCGTTATGGCCTTTGCCTATCTGTGCATGGCGCTGGCCCCCAATATCTGGATCTTGGTAGCAGCCCGCCTGCTTGCCGGAATCGCGGCGGCAACCCATGCCACCGCCACCGCCTTTATCGCCGACATCACCCCCGCAAAAGACCGAGGCCGCCGCTTTGGCCTGATTGGCGCGTGCTTTGGCATAGGCTTTGTTCTGGGACCTTTGATCGGCGGCTTGGTCGCCAGCTTTGACACCCGCGCGCCGTTTTATGCAGCAGGGGCAATGGCGCTGGCCAATCTTGCGCTTGGCATGATCGTGTTGCCCGAAACCGTGACAGACCGCACCCGCCGCCCCTTCACATGGGCACGCGGCAACCCAATCGGCGCGTTGCGGGCTGTCAGCAAACTGCCCGGACTAAAGCGGCCTTTGATCACGTTCCTGCTTATTGCGTTTGCGATGAATGTCTACCCATCTATCTGGGCCTTTTTCGGCAAGGCCCGCTTTGATTGGGATACAAAGATGATCGGATATTCCCTTGGCCTTTACGGCCTTAGCTTTGGGCTTGGTCAAGCCTTCCTTGTTGGCCCTTTGATCAAACGATTTGGCGAACATCGCGCCGCCCATATCGGCATGTGGGTTGATGTCACAACCCTCACAGCGCTTGGCCTCGTCACCTCTGGCACGCTTGCCCTTATCCTCACCCCGATCACAGCGCTTGGCGGCGTGGTCACCCCTGCCCTTCAGGCCATCCTGTCTCGTGACACGCCCGACAATGCCCAAGGCGAACTTCAAGGCGTTCTATCCTCGCTCAACGCCATCGCAATGATCGTCGCCCCTTTGATCATGACCACCACATTCGCCACCTTCACCGCACCAAGCGCCCCGATCTTCGCGCCTGGCGCACCGTTCTTGCTGGCCGCTATTCTGATGGTCGCCGCCATCCTCCTTCATGTCGCGAAATCAAGTGAAACTGATAAGAACCCCACCTAGACTTTATCTGTTAACAAATATCCCACGGGGGGTCCGGGGGGCGTGAAGCCCCCCGGCGCTTGCCACAATCGGAAAGGCAGACAATGCGCCTACAATCGCTCGAGATCTTTACCGTCGCCCCACCCGCCCCCGGTTGGGGCGGGCGTTATTGGATTTTCACCAAGCTGACCACGGCTTGCGGCATTGTGGGTTACGGCGAATGCTATGCCTCGACCGTTGGCCCCAAGGCGATGGAGGCGGTGATCGAAGATGTTTTTGCCCGCCATATGGAAGGCGAAAACCCTGAGAACATAGAGCTTATGTTCCGCCGCGCCTATTCTTCGGGCTTTACCCAGCGGCCCGATCCAACCGTGATTGGTGCGTTTTCGGGGCTGGAAATGGCCTGTTGGGATATTGTCGGCAAGGCGCGCAATCGCCCGGTTTGGGCGCTAATTGGCGGCAAAATGAATGCCCGCATCCGGTCTTACACCTATCTTTACCCAGAACCGGGCAAAGAAAGTGCGGATTTCTGGGTGTCCCCCGATGCGGCGGCTGAGGCTGCGATCCGCTTTGTAAACCTTGGCTTTACCGCCGTAAAATTTGATCCGGCAGGCCCCTATACCATCCGCGGTGGGCATCATCCTGCGATGTCTGATATCACCCGCTCTGTCGCGTTTTGCAAAGCGATCCGTGAGGCGGTGGGCGACCGCGCCGACCTGCTATTTGGCACCCATGGCCAGTTCACCACCCCCGGTGCCATCCGGCTTGGCCAAGCGTTGGAGCCTTATTCGCCATTGTGGTACGAAGAACCGATCCCGCCAGACAACCTGCTGGAATTTGCCGAGGTGGCCAAACACGTCCGCATCCCGCTTGCGACGGGTGAGCGGATGACGACCAAAGCCGAGTTTGGCGCGCTGCTGCGCCATGGTGGCGTCAAGATTTTACAACCCGCCTTGGGCCGTGTTGGCGGCATTTGGGAGGCCAAGAAAATCGCCGCTATGGCCGAAGTGTTCAACGCCGAAATGGCCCCGCATCTTTACGCAGGGCCAGTGGAATGGGCTGCCAACATCCATCTTGCGACGTCGATCCCAAACCTGTTGATCGCGGAAACCATTGAAACGGGTGGAAGTTTTCACCTTGCGCTCATCAAAAACTCGATCAAATGGGAGGGCGGATACATCATCCCGCCCGAAGCCCCCGGCCTTGGGATCGAGTTTGACGAAGACCTTGCGCGCGCCCATCCCTACACTGGCGATCGGCTGCATCTGGAGATGCAAGAAGCACCTTGTGACTATTCCAACGGCAACCGTTTTGAAGGCGGTGCGCCGTCCAGCACCTGACTTTCCATTCCGCACCGCGCAGGCTAGTCTGAACCTTGTTCAATGAGGTTCAGACCATGCCCGAGACGCCGAAAAAACCAAGCAAAGCTGATCTGCGGCGCGATGAATTGCGTGCGAGGTTGATTGATATCGCCGAAGCGCGGATCCGGGCGGATGGTCTGGGGGCTGTCAAAGCACGCGAGTTGGCGCGTGAGGCGGATTGCGCGGTGGGCGCAATTTATAACGTGTTTTCAGACCTTAACGGGCTGATCATGGCGGTGAATGGCCGCACATTCCAAGCCTTGGGGCAAGAGGTCGCACGGTCGGTTGCGGCCGCCCCCCAAGATGCGCCGCAAGCGGAATTGATCATCATGTCGCATGCCTATTTGCGATTCGCGGCGCAGAATACAAACCTGTGGCGCGCGTTGTTTGACCTTGAAATGTCTACAGAAATGGAGGTTCCGCAGTGGTATTTGGCCGAGCTGGGCAAGCTGTTTGGCCTGATTGCAGCACCTTTGGGCCGGGTGTTTCCGAACTATACCCGCGGTGAAGTGGAATTGATGACGCGGGCCTTGTTTTCTTCGGTGCATGGCATCGTTTTGTTGGGGCTGCAAAAGCGGATTTCGGGGGTTCCTTTGAATAAAATCGAAGACATGATCGCGATTTTGCTGTCTAACGTAACGTCACAAGCATAATTCATGAACCGCGTTCAAATATTGCTTGAACGGCGTTCACTTACTGATATGTTCAATCCATGAACAAGGTTCACACTGAACCCGGTGACAGGAGAGAGCGATGTTTGGAACCCTAAGAACCCTGATCCTTGGCGCCAATGCGCGCGCTGAAGACAGCTTGCGTGACACTTATGCTATTGAATTAATTAATCAAAAGATCCGTGAGGCCGATGAGGGCTTGCGGGCTGCCAAGGGGACTTTGGCCAGCTTGATCCAGCGCCAGCGCGGTGAAGAACGGATGCTGGCCACCTTGGACCAGCGGATCGCGGATATGACCCGCCGCGCGACCGAGGCACTGACGCAGGGCCGCGATGACCTTGCCACGCAGGCCGCCGATGCGCTGGCGCAGATGGAGAATGAGCGGGCTTTGCGGGCCGAAACCGTGCTGCGGCTGGACAGTAAAACCGTGCGTTTGCGTCAATCGGTTGAGGCAGGACACCGCCGAATTATTGATCTGAAACAAGGGGCTACGACCGCGCGGGCAATACGGCGCGAACACAGCCTGATCAAGAAACTGCCCAATGGCGAGGGGTCGGCAATTGAAGAAGCCGAAGCGCTGATCACCCGTGTGACCAATGCCGATGACCCGTTTGAGAGGTCTGACATTCTGCGCGGCATCAACCGTGAATTGTCGCATGACGGGTTGGCCGACCGGATGGCGGATGCAGGCTTTGGCCCCGCCACCCGCGTCACCGCTGCCGATGTTTTGGCCCGGCTGAAAGCCAAGGCCTGACCCGAAACCCGAGCGTATGCCAACCGTACAGCGCCCGTATGCCATCCGTACATACAGCCGTACATCCTCCTAAATCCCCTGCCCAAACAAAGGGCCGCCAAAATCAACCTTAACCCATCCCAAAAGGAACCTAATCATGTCCGCACAAAAAACAGATACCACGACCATCATGTTCTTTAACGGCATAGGCGTGGCTGTCGCTTATGGCATGCTTGCCTTGTCGATCTGGCTGGCACCTGTTGACCTGTCGACCAAAGGCTATTGGGGGCTTGGCATTTTGCTGCTGACCCTCGCCTTGGTGAATTTTGTCAAATACCGCTTTGACGCGATGATTTCAGAGGATCGTTTGGCACGGCTGGAAGATGCCAAGAACGAAAAGCTGATGGCGGAGTATATCGGAGAAAAGTAACCCCAGTTCTTTTCGCCCGATGACGTGAAAGCCCTGCCCCCTCCCGGCGGGGCTTTTGCTTTGGGGCGTTGTATAAAAAGCCCCGCCGGTGACAGCGGGGCTTTTTTGGGTATCAATCGGATAGTGGTTAGCCGTTGATGCGAATACGCTCATTGTTTGGGTCAAACGGGCTGTCTTCGACCACCACCGCGTCCCATTCTTTTAGCAGCATCTTGACCTTTAGCTTGGTGCCAACAGCGGCCAAATCGGGCGTGACATAGCCCATGCCGATTTGCTTGTTAAACGCCACCGACCAACCGCCCGATGTAAGGCGGCCAACCTTTTTGCCATCGACAAAAATCGCCTCTTTGCCCCATGGATCGGCATCTTCCGGCCCGTCGATCAGTACGGTCACGCATTTGGAGCGGATGCCCGTATCGATCATCGCTTGCTTGCCTTGGAAATCCTTGGACAGGTCAATAAAGCGGTCCAAACCAGCCTCCATCGGGGTGGCATCGCGGCCAAGTTCGTTGCCAAAGGCGCGGTAGGATTTTTCTTGGCGCAGCCAGTTTTGCGCGCGCGCACCGACCAGTTTCATGCCGTGCGCCTCACCAGCTTTCAACAGCAAATCCCACAGGTAGCGGTTCATTTCAATCGGGTGGTGGAGTTCCCAGCCGAGTTCACCAGTATAGGCCACGCGAATGGCGTTGACCGGGCACATGCCCAGTTCCAGCTTGCGCGCGGTCAGCCATGGGAAACGCTTGTTCGACAAAACGGTGTCGGCATCAGCATCCTTGACCACGTCGCGCAAGATTTTGCGGGCGTTGGGGCCTGCGAGGGCAAAGACGCCCCATTGGTTGGTCACGTCGTTAATTTCGACCGGCGCGCCACCTGCGGCCACGAAATCCTCGGCGGATTTGCGCATGTAGTCGGCGTCATAGGCGGTCCATGCGCCTGCGGACACGAGGTAGTAGTCGTTTTCAGCGTTGCGCACGATGGTGTATTCGGTGCGTGTGGTGCCAGTGGGGGTCAGCGCATAGGTTAGGTTGATGCGGCCGATGCTGGGCAGTTTGTTGCAGGTAAACCAGTCAAGGAAAGCCGTGGCCCCGGCACCCCGCACGGTGTGTTTGGTAAAGGCAGAGGCGTCGATCAGGCCTGCAGTTTCGCGCAGGGCCTCAGCCTCGGCCTTGGCGTATTGCCACCATGCCCCGCGGCGGAAGCTGCGGGATTTATGGTCAAAATCGGCGGGGGCGTTTAGCGGGCCGTAGTAATTGGGGCGTTCCCAGCCGTTCACAAAGCCCATTTGCGCGCCAAGGGCGATTTGCTTGTCATAGACAGGGGTGGTGCGCAGGGGGCGGCAGGCCTCACGTTCCTCATCTGGGTGGTGGAGGATGAAGACGTGGTCGTAGCATTCTTCATTCTTGCGGGCGGCGTATTCGGTGGTCATCCAATTGCCGTAGCGGCGCGGATCAAGGGAGGCCATGTCAATCTCTGCCTCACCTGTCGTCATCAACTGCGCGAGGTAATGGCCGGTGCCGCCGGCGGCGGTGATGCCAAAGCTAAAGCCTTCGGCGATCCACATATTGCGCAGGCCGGGCACGGGGCCAACCAGCGGGTTGCCATCAGGGGTATAGCAGATCGGGCCGTTGAAATCGTCTTTCAAACCAACGGGTTCCGAGGATGGCA
>CBDTUV010000023.1:0-16812 GCA_965363575.1 uncultured Pseudorhodobacter sp.
CCATTCGGGCGAACGCGTTTGGAGAGGCGTCATCTTTGCGGTAATCCGAAACGATCTACTCGAATTCCATTTCCGCGAAAACGACGCCTGCGTTTTTCGTGGCCAACTCTTCAAACGTGTCGAGATGCGCGTAGGGGGATTGGTCGACGTAATAGGCGTCGGCAAGGTCGCCGCCGGCATCAAGATGCTCGGCAATTTTTTCACGTAAATAGACAAGGTAGTCACGGGTATAGCGGGTGACTTGGGCGAAATTGGTCGGGTGGCCGTGGCCGGGGATTACATAGGTGGGGGACAGATCGGTCAGCGGCCCTTCCCATGTTTCAATCCAACACAGCGTACAGGTGCCTTGGAAAATCGGGGGCATACGTTCATGAAACGCGATGTCGCCTGCGATCATCAGGCCTTGATCGGGTAGCCAGACTTGGGTGTCGCCGGGCGAATGGGCGGGGCCGAGGTGGAGGACTTGGATGGTGAAGTCACCCATTGTGATGTCGCGCTGGTCTGTAAAGGTTTCCGTTGGTCCCATCGGGTCGGTGCCTTCGGCGTTCTCTTTGGCGTAGCCTTTGAGCGCGTTAAGGGATTGGCCGGAGCTGTGTTCAAATTCAGCAGCGGCATCGACGTGGGCAAGGATAGGCACGCCTTGTTCGATCCAATAATTATTGCCCAGCATGGCATGGCCTTGGCCGTTTTCATTGATCACCAGTTTGACGGGCTGGTCGGTTTGGACCTTGATCTCATCATGCAGGGCGCGGGCCAATAGGTAGGACGCGCCGGAATTGACCACGATAACGCCGTCACCGGTGACGATAAAGGAAAGGTTGTTGTTATGCCCTGCGTTTTCATAGGTTGGCGGGGCGGTGGCACCGATGGCCGAAAACACATGCGGGATCACCTCTACCGGTTTGGAATAGAGCAAGGATTGAGGGTACTGATCGGGGATATCCTCGGATGCAAGGGCGGGGGGCGCCAATGCGGGGGTGGCAAGCAGGAGGGCAAGGGCAAGTATACGCATATCAATCTTCCTCATAGGTGTAGCTGTCGCCTTGGCGGGTGACGCGGCCAAGGCCGCCGCCGGGCAGGTGAAAGCCTGCAACGGCAAGGTCATCAGCGGTGATTTGATCAAGCAAGGCCACGCGGGTGGCGGCGGCCATATCAGGGTCTTGGTCAGATAAAGAGGCAAAGCCGGGGCGTTCAAAGGCCACGAAATTGTTGGAAATCGCATCGCCGGTGACCAGCGCCTTGCCGCCCAGAATAAACGACATATGGCCCGGTGTGTGACCCGGTGTTAGGCGCGCGGTGATGCCGGGGATGGGTTCTTCGCCATCGTTGATGAACTGGAGCTGGTCGGCAATTATGGCGAGCCTGCGGGCGGCGCCAACGGCAAATGTGGTGCGCGCCTCGCCTATCGTGTTCAGGGTGTTTGGGTCCATCCAATAGTCAAATTCAGACTGGCCCATCAGGTATTCGGCATTGGCGAAACTGGGTTCGTCAAATTCATCCAAAAGACCCCACAGATGGTCGGGGTGCGCATGGGTAAAGACGACATGGGTGATGTCGTCATGGGTCAGGCCGACGGCATCAAGTGCGGCATCCAGTTTTCCGGCTGAGGGCATGAAATCGGGACCGGAGCCGACATCAAACAACACATTGCGGGTGCCATCCTGAAACAGGGTCAAGTTGCACGGCGGGGTATAGCTGTCCGGGGAAAGGTTGAATTTTTGGCGCATCGCGGCGGCCTCGGCCGGGTCCATATTGCCCAGCACGAAGTCGCCGGGCAGGGTCAGCGTGCCATCGGACAGCATGGTCAGTTTGGCATCTGGCAAGGCCAGTTCGGTTGCCGCAAAGCCCATGCGCGGTAGGGCAAGTGCGGCAGAGAGCGCCAGAAAATCACGTCTTTTCATTGGGATATCCTTTGGGGGTGGCGGGCCGCTATTCGGGCGACCCGCCGAATTGGGTTAGCCAAACATGTCGGTGGTGATGCCGCTGTACCAGCCGATGCTTTCTTCATAGGTGGTTTTGCGTAAGGCGGCGTCCTCACCGGTTTGCGAGATGAAGCTTTCGACGCTCGCGATCTTTTCCGGCGTGGGTTCATAGCTTGCGCCGACCTTGACGCCATCATCGGGGGCGATCAGCGACCAGCAGGTGTTGGAGTATTTGGCCGGGAACACGCGTGACCCGGTCAGCGCGCCACGGATGTGGTTGGCGGCGACTTTGGCCTGAGAATTGGCGGAAAAGCCCGATTTCGGCATGTCGCCTTGGTTCGTCGCATCGCCGAGGACGTAGATGTTTTCATCCATCTTGGACAGCATGCTGTCGGGGTGGACGGGCGCCCAATTGGCATCGGTCACGCCGGCAAGGGTCGCGATGTTGCCTGCGCGCTGGGCGGGGATGACGTTGCAGACATCAACCTTTTCGACATCACCATCGACGATGACTTCCATCGCGTCGGGGCGCACCTCAATCACATTGCCGCCCATATCGGGGCCGATGCGGGTGATCATGCCGGGGTAGTAGGCGTTCCAGCCTTCCTCAAACAGGGCTTGTTTGGAGTATTTGTCCTTTGGATCCAGCAGCAGGATTTTGGCCGTGGGATTGTTGATTGTCAGATGGTGGGCGACCATTGAAATCCGCTCATACGGACCGGGGGGGCAGCGGTAGGGGTTGGGCGGGGCGACCATGGCAAAGGTGCCGCCTTCGGGCATCGCCGCCAGTTGCGCCATAAGAAGCTGGGTTTGGCTGCCGCCCTTATAGGCGTGGGGCATGGCGTTTTGCGACGCGGTGGACCAGCCGGGCACGGAATCTTCGACAAAATCAATACCGGGTGACAGCACAAGGCGGTCGTAGGCCATGGCCGCGCCTGATGCGAGGGTGACGGTTTTGGCGTCACGGTCCACGCCCACGGCATAGTCATGCACGACGTTGATGCCATAGTCCGAGGCAAGCTTGCCGTAAGAGTGGCCGAGGCTTTCAAAGGTGCGGAAACCGCCGAGGTAGAGGTTGGAGAAGAAGCAGGTGTAATAGGTGCGGGCGGGTTCGATCAGCACGACATCCAGCGCGCCATCGCTATCCTTGGCCAAATAGCGCGCAACGGTGGCACCGCCTGCGCCGCCACCTACCACGACAACGCGGGGGCGGGCGGTTTGGGCCATGACCATGGGGGCGGCAACGGTGGCTGTCAGCGAGGCTAGAAATAGTCTTCTGTTCAGTGTCATCTTGTCTTCCTCCCGTTTGATTTAGTTTTGGATAGTGGCGTAATAGGCCGCGAGGGCTGCGATTTCGTCATTTGACAGGCGGCCGGCCATCATTTGCATGACGGGATGGGGCCGGAGTTTCACCTTATAGGCGTGTAGCGCTGCGACAAAGTCTTCTTCGGGCCAGTTGGTGATCGAAGGGATGCCATTGGCGGTGCCGTCCTTTAGGTGGCAGGTGGTGCATTCGGCCGAAAGGTATTCGCCATATTCCGTATCGCCCTCTAGCGCCAGAATGTCGGGGGCAAGATCGGGGAGGGTGCGGATGGCCGTAGGCTCTGCCTCGGGGATATCTTGCGGCCTGTCGGAATAGTCGCGCAAAAAGGCCATGAGGTCGTGGCGCTGGGTGGGGTCGGACAGGCCGCGGTAGTTCATACGGGTGCCGGACACGAGCGCCTTGGGGTTTTCAATATAGGCATCAAGGCGTTCGATGGTCCAATTCATCCCATCGGCCCCCATACGGGTCATGGATTTGGAATAGGAAAAGCCATCAATACCGCCCGCACGACGACCGTAAATGCCGTTCAACGAGGGGCCGATGCGGGTTTTCGCACCCGGCCCGACCATGTGGCATTGCTTGCATTGCTGATCAAACACTTGCGCCCCTTTGGCGGCATCCCCCAGTGTTTCGGCAACACCGGGAGAGGCCAAAAGGCCGGTGAAAACAAGAACGAGACAGAAACGCCCCGTTCCCATGTTACTGCCCAAAGGTGGCGAGATAGGCGATCACGGCATCGCGGTCTTCGGCCTTTCTGAGGCCTGCAAAGGACATTTTGGTTTTGGCGATCAAGGACTTTGGCTTTTCAAGGAAGGTATGCAAGTTTGCATCATCCCAGACCATGCCGTCTGCACCCGCCGCTGCCATATCGCTTGAGTATCTGAAGCCGTCAACCGAGCCCATTGGGCGGCCAACGATGTTGTTCAGGATGGGGCCGATTGTGTTTTTCGCGCCTTCGCCAAGCTTGTGGCAAGCGGCGCATTTCTTGAACACCTTTTCGCCTGCCGCGATCATGGCAGGGTCAGCGGCGGCCACTTCGACTTCGGCGGGGGCCTCAGCGGCGGGTGCGGCCTCTTCGGCCTTTGTTTCAGGCTCGGCTGCTGGTTCTGCCGCAGCGGGGGCGGCGGTGCCACCTTCGCCAGAGGCACCAGCAGGCGCGCCCGCGCCATCGGTTGGGTCGCCGGGCGTTACATCCAGCACAGTGGCGTGCATGGTGATTTTCACGTCCTCTTTGCAGTTTTCCATACAGGCCGGGGCGGAAAACTGGGCGTATTCGGTGGCGTCACGGTTATCGAGGAAAAAGCCGTTCGCGTTTGGCAGTTCAAACGCGGCGAGGTTTTCGTTGGACAGAACGTAGTCATCCTCAATCAAATCATTGGAATAAAGGATATAGGCGACCATGGCATACACCTCATCCGGTTCAAGCGTTTGGGCGGCCCCGAACGGCATGGAGCGGTTGATATAATCCCACAGGGTGGACACATGGGGCCAATAGCTGCCCACGGTTTTCAACGGATCGCGGCGGTTCAGCGTGCCCATGCCACCGGCAAGTTTTGGCCAGTTACCAATGCCTTCGGCAAAGTCACCGTGGCAGGCGGCGCATTTTTCGGCAAAGATTTCCTCGCCAATCAGCGCGTCACCCGACCCTACGGGCAGACCCAAGCCATCAGGGCGGACGTCTTTGTTCCACGCGGCGACTTCCTCGGGCAAGGCGGCGCGGCCAAGGCCAAGACCGCCAGCAAAGACCGGGGTTGCCAGCGTGGCCGCGAGGGCGATTGCGGGGATTAGATTAAGATACTTCGACATTTTCAGCCTCGCCGTTTGGTTTGACCCACCAGGTTTGGATACAGTTGTTGTGGTAGACCGAGTTTTCGCCGCGCACTTCGCGCAACTGTGCCTTGGTCGGTTGAACATAGCCGGTGCTATCGGTCACGCGCGATTGCAGCAGCATTTCTTCGCCCTGCCAGTTGTGATCGTAATAGAACCGGGTCAGGGCCATGGGTTGGCCGGGGGCTGCAAGGCGGGCATTGTGCCACGTTTTGCCACCATCCGTCGACACATCGACGCCCGTCACGGGGCCACGACCCGACCATGCCAGCCCGGTGATAACCAAAGGGCCGGGACCATGGGTGATTGGCATTTGCGGACTGGGGGCTGTGACAACCGATTTGGCATCCATCACCCAAGTGAATTTGCGCGAGGTGCCGTCTTCCATAGTGTCAGTGTATTTTGAGGTTTCTTCGCGGCTTTCGACCGGCGCATCGGTCACTTCAATACGGCGGAGCCATTTGACCCAAAGATTGCCTTCCCAGCCCGGCACGACAAGCCGCACGGGATAGCCGTGTTCCATGCGCAGCGCCTCACCATTGGCTTTGAATGCGATCATGCAATCATCCAGCGCCTTTTCCATCGGAATAGAGCGCCCGTTCGACGATGCATCGGCGCCTTCGACAAACAGCCATTTTGCTTCGGGCTTGATGCCTGCTTCGTCCAGCAAGGTGCGCAGGGTGACGCCGGTATATTCCATGTTGTGGATCATGCCGTGGGTGAATTGCGACCCGTTCAGCTGGGCGCCGGCCCATTCCATGCCGGTGTTGGCCGCACATTCCAGAAAGAACGTGCGGGTAACGCGGGGAAAGCGCTCCAGATCGGCATAGGTAAAGACCAAGGGCTGGTCCACAAGCCCGTTGATCATCAGGCGGTAGTCATCCTTGGACAATTCAATCGCGCCGGAGTGGTGGCGTTCAAAGGCGCAACCTTGCGGCGTGATGGTGCCATCCAGCGCATGGATCGGGGTGAAGTTGATCGATGAGATCACATCAGCCGTCAGCCATGACACATTGCGGCGAATCACATCGGATTCGAACCGGATGGGCAGGCCGTAGGGGTTGGCATCAACGCCTTCACCAAGACCTGACGCCCATTCCTGCACCTCGGTAATCAGTGGGTCAGGGGTTTGGGCATGGGCGGCGCCGGCGACAAGTGCCGTGCCTGTAGCGGCGCTGGCGGCCAGAAAGCCACGGCGGGTTGTTTTGGGTTCGGCCGTTTTGGATTCGTTTGGCATGACGAAACCTTTCTAAAGCGGTTGAGTTTAGGCCCCGGTCACGGTGACCGAGGTATTGGGGTCTAGTTTTACGGTGCCGATCTTGCGGATATGCGCTTCGACCACCTCCCAGATGGGGGGGCCTTCGGTACCTTCATTCACGGATGCCCAGCCGGCCACGGTATAGGTGCGGGCGGGGTCGATGGGCTCGCCGGTTTTCAGCAGGGTCATGTTAGAGATACGGCTGCTCATCGCGGCATTTACGTCGATGGAATAGCCCATGCCGCCCACGCGCACCATATCGCCACCTTGTTGGTAATAGGGGTCGGGGTTGAACAGGTTGTCGGCCACGTCTTCCAATATCACATTCAGGAATTCACCTGTCATTTCCGTGCGGTAGCAGTTGGGATAGGTCATGGAGGTGGCGTTGTGGATATCTTCGCGGGTGATGTTTTCACCGGGCATAACAGATGCCCCCCAACGCACGCCGGGCGACATCGCAATCTCAGCGTCACGTTCAGACAGCATGGCGTTGCAGATCAGATCATCCCATGTGCCGTTAAAGTTGCCGCGGCGGTACAGCAGGCTGTCGGTGGTGCCGATAACCTCTTCCAGCTGGTCCTTGAACGGGGCGCGTTCGGCATCAATTAGCGCGGCCATTTCAGGATCAGGGGTGATGACATCCGAGAAGATGGGGATCAGTTTATGGCGGAAACCCATCATCTTGCCGTCGCGCACGTCCAGATCCACGCGGCTGACATATTTGCCGTGGCTGCCCGACGCGATGAGGATGGTTTCACCGACCAGCACAGGTTCGGGGATCGCGTCATGGGTGTGGCCGGTCAGAATAACGTCGATGCCGGTGACGCGGCTGGCCATCTTGCGGTCGACGTCAAAGCCGTTGTGCGACAAAACGACGACAAGGTCGGCCCCATTGGCGCGCACTTCATCCACCATTTCCTGCATGCGTTCATCACGGATACCGAACGAATATTCGGGGAACATCCAGCCGGGGTTGGCGATGGGCATATAGGGGAAGGCCTGACCGATCACAGCGATCTTGGCGCCGCCGCGTTCGAACCAGACATAGGGGTCAAACGCGGGTTCGTCCCATTCGGCGTCAAAGATGTTTTGGCCAAGGAAGGGGAAGGGCAACGCCTCAACGATTTCTTTGACGCGCTCGGTGCCAAGGGTCCATTCCCAGTGGGAGGTCATCGCCTCGGTGCCAAGCTGGTTCATCACATTGACCATATCCTGACCCTTGGTCAAAAGACTGGTCATGGAGCCGTGCCATGTATCGCCGCCATCCAGAATAATCGCTTCGGGGCGATCTGCGCGGATCGATTTGACCACAGTGGCCACACGGTCCATGCCGCCCATTTTGCCATAAGCTTTGCCCAGCGAGGTGAAATCCTCATAGGTCAGGGCATACGCCTCGGGACTGCCGGGGGTCAGGTTGAACTGTTTGATGAAATCGGCACCGGTGATATGTGGGGGGATGCCTTTGACATCGCCCACGCCGATGTTGATTTCAGGTTCACGGAACCAGATCGGTTTGAGCTGGGCGTGGATGTCGGTGATATGCACCAAGGTCACATTGCCAAAAGCATCAAACTGCAACAGCTGATCTTGGGTAAGCACTTGCTGGGCCGCAAGTTTGGCCCAGTTGCCGACGCCAGATGCGCCAAAAAGGGCCGATGCGGCCACCGAGGCCTGAAGGAATTCGCGCCGAGAGATCATGCTGTGGCCCTTTCGATTCATAGCTATCGTGATCACCCAAAAGGGTGGGATAGGCGGTGTCAAATGTTAAAAATGTCCAAACAAATGCGGGCGCCCGGTATCACAGGCGCCCGAAGAGATTAGTTGCGGACGGAAACGCCCTCAACCGCCAGACCATTGCCGCGTGCAGCGACATAAAGTTCCAGCGCGTTGAATTCATCCGAGCCGATTTTGAAGGTTTCGGCGCGCGTGTCGCGGACGCAACCGACAAAGCGGCCTTGTGGCGTTGTCAGCTTGGTGTCTTTCAGACGGTAGACCGGAAAGCCGTTGGTCTGACCTTGGGACAAATGGTCCGAACGGATGTAATTCCCATAATTGTCTTCATGGCAATTGGCGCAAGACAGCTCCAACTGACCATAACGGGTGTAATACATCTCTTTGCCCTTTTCATAGAAAGGGGCAGCGGCGCCATCAACGGCGACGTTCATCAATTCGCCACGCGATTGGACCGAGATCAAAGCCATGACATCAGTCATTGCTTCGGCCTTGTCGCCCCAAGCCTCGGCACCCATGCGGGTGGTGCGGCACTCGTTGACATAAGCCTCGATGTTCATCAGCTTGCCGGTTTTCGCGTCAACACGCGGAGTCACGGCGCGCAGGCCTTTCATCGACTCTGGGCCTTCGTGGCACGAAGCGCAGGATTTACCCTCAGTGCCATCAACGGCATTCCAGCTGTCCAAACCACGATCTGCATAGATCATGCCCGGATTGTCGAAATCATCCGATTGCATGACACGGGTGTCTGGGTCCCGAAACTGCCAACCAGAAAGGAGCTCGGTCAAAGCGCCATCAAGATGAGCTGCCGGGGCAGCCATAGTGACGATTTCGACCCCGTCGATGACAAGCGTGTCATTCGCAGATTCAGCAAAAGCAGTGCCAGACATGGCAAAGCCAAGAAGTGCGGTAGCGGCCAGTGCCGTCTTGATTGTCCGCGGCGTCATATTGTGTCCTCCCTATATGGTGCTACGGAAATCAGGCAAATTCGATGGGTTTGCTGTCTTCGTAAACAGACCCATCATCATCATACCACGTGAACTTGAACTCACCTGCTTCACCAATCATCGCTTCGAATTCGAAGTATGGATTGGTCGAGATTGCGGGTTCCAGCGTGATGTCGATCACGTTTTTGCCGTTAAAATCGCAGGTAAAGCGGTTGATGATCGAGCGTGGGATCAGATTACCGTCTTTGTCCTTGCGCTGGCCAGATTCCATTTGGTGGCTGATCAGCGTTTTCAGAACAACAGCCTCGCCAGCCTTGGCTGACTTTGGCACTTTTACGCGGGGTTTTACGTCGTTAGCCATGTGTTTCTCTCCCTATCTCAGCCGCCGCAGCCGCCGATGGTGACCTTAACTTCCGAAGATGCGCGCACAAAGCTGCCGTCTGCCAGTTTGGCAATGGCAATCACGTCTTGCGTCTTGGACAGGCGAATGCGTGTCGAGGCCATATGCGCCCCGGCCAGTTCGCCAAAGTTAAAGGTTGCAACCGCTGGTGTTGGGTTGCCTGCTGCCAAGATCATGATGGCAGATGCGCCGGGTGCTTCGACAGCCACGGGAACCGTGTTGCCGTTTTCCGCAATTTCCGGGGCGGTCAGGGTTACGCCTGCGCCATCCGTCACCGCTGCGCCGCCGGTAAAGGCTGCAACGGCGTCATCAACGCTGGCCAGTGCTGACATTGGGATTGCGGCCGCAGCCACGCTTCCCAAAGCCAGTACAAGGGCTTCTCTTCTTGAAAGGATCATTTCATCACTCCTTTAGTCACGTCCGGGGCTTTGCCGGACAGGGGTGTCACGGTTTTATTCTTTGAACGTCAGCAGAAAGGCGACGACGTCTTCGACCTGCTGGGCACTAAGGATAGGTGGAAGCGGCTCGGTGCCTGCTTTGCCTGTGTAGGCATCGCCGGGCCGGATATAGCCGGATGTTTGATAGAACGAAGGCATAATGGTGCCAACGAACGTCATTTTCGATTTCGCAACGATGCCGCGCAGCTGCGCTTCGGTCCAGCGATCAGCGGCGCCATCAAGGGCGGGGCCAACCGTGCCGGGGAAAGGAATATCTTTGGTAATTTCTGCAGCGTGGCAGGCAACACAATTGCCCAAAGCCGCGGTTGCAAAAACTTTCTTCCCATCATCCGGATTGCCCGGCGTACCGGATAGTGATTGTTCGATTGCCCCGTCCGTGTATTCCACGTTTTCTGGTGCAACCTGTGCAATGGCAACACCAGCGCTGAACGCTGTAATAACCATGCCAAGAATAATATGGCGCTTCATTCGAAGACCTCCCTGTTTCCTCCGAATCTGAGGATAGACCATGCATCCTACGGTATGCAATAATGATATTTCAATTATTGCATATATTCCTGCCCATTGGCGCTATCTATCGCGGCCAACGGTTAGGAACGTGTCAAAGAGATGGGTCAAGCAGGTGTCTTTACGATGAAGCCTTCCTTTCAACCTTGATCCGCCATGGTTCGGGCGAGGTACTTCTGGAAGTGTTCACCTGTGAGGTATTCTTTGTCCTTGACCCAAGTCAAGAGCGCCGCCGTTGTGCCTGTGCCAAAGGCGCCAGGCATCGATACGATTGCTGCCTGAGCAGCTGTTTGGTCGCCCTCAACCGTTTCGGGAAAAAACATCATGGTCGGCGTGAAAACAATGCCCCAACGCCGCGCCATGTCTTTTTCGGGCAATGTGGTACCGTCAAAATCAGTCACTTCGACATCGCCAAACAGGTTCATCTGCACAACAAAGAAATTGTCGCGAATCAGGGCGTCGATTTTGGGGTCAGGAAACACCTCTTCGTGCATCTTGCTGCAATAGATGCAGCCGCGCTGTTCCCAGATCACCAGCAGGCGCTTGCCGTCCGCCGTTGCCTCGGTCAGGTCTTCGCGCAGATCTTTGAAGGTGTCGCGCAGCCAGGTGGGTTTGTGCAAACCGTCGTCTCCCAGTTCGGGGCCCAAATCGGTGGCGTGAACGGGAAATGCAAGCGTTGCAAGCATGGCGAGGATGGCGAAAAGGCGGGACATAAAAGCCTCCTATACAGGGGTTATCTTAGGGTGCTGGACCAGTCAAAATTGCGAATCATGAAATCCGCGATGTAGTTGACCGAATTTGTGGCGATCAGAATGGCAAAGACAATCAGCATGACGCCCATCAGCTTTTCCACATAGCCAAGGTATTTGCGGTTGCGTGAAACCCAGGCCAAAAACGGCTTGGCAAACAAGGCGGCAATGACAAAGGGCAAGGTCATCGACAGGCCATAGACCAGCAACAAGCTGCCCCCTTGCCACAAATCGCCCGAGGCCGAGGCCATGAACAAAATCGCGGCCAGCGCAGGGCCAACACAAGGCGTCCAGCCAAAACCAAAGGCAAGCCCCATGACATAGGCACCCAGAAGCGTCGATGGTTCGGTCTTGGCATCCAGCCGTGCTTCTCGGTACAAAAAGGGTACCTTGATGACACCAAGGAAATGCAGACCAAACACCATCAAAACCGCCGCCGCAACATAGGACAGCTGATCTTTCCACTGAATGAAGGCTTGGCCCAAGGCCGTGGCCCCCAAGCCCAAAAGCACAAAGATTGACGTGACGCCCAGCGCAAAGGCAATCGACGACCCGACCAACCGCTTTTGCGCGCCCGGCGCAATGCCACCATCGCCGCGCAGTTCTTGCATGCTGATCCCGGCCATATAAGACAGGTAAAACGGCACCATCGGCAAGACGCAGGGTGACAGAAAACTCAACAATCCCGCCAGTGCAGCGCCGCCATAGCTTATTTCAAACATTACGCCTCTGCCCCATTTCATCTTGGCAAAAATACCTTGCGGGGGTCCGGGGGTGCAAAACCCCCGGCGCGTCCCACAAGGGCCGCCCGCTAAGGGGCTTGCACCAACATCGATTCATATTACAATGTGAATATATTTAACTGGACCGTCAATGATGCTCATACGCGCGAAACTCATTTTGTCCAACCTCCGTCTTAGAGCGCTGGGGGTCGTGCTTGCCGTGGCCACTGTTGTTGGCGGCGCGGGCGCAGCTTTAGCGCAGGATCTGACGCTCTATATGGTTGAACAGCACGGCTGCATCTATTGTGAGCGGTGGGACGCGGAGGTGGGCGACGCCTATCACAAAACCGCTGAGGGGCGCATAGCCCCTTTGGTGCGGCTGCAACTGCGCGATCCTTTGCCCGAGGGGCTGACGTTCGAGCGCAAAGCTGTCTTTACACCGACATTCGTTTTGGTCCGGGATGGCCAAGAGCTGGAGCGGATCGAAGGCTATCCTGGCGAAGACTTCTTTTACGGGATGCTGGGGGTTATGTTGAAAAACGCAGGGCCTGCACCCGGATAATAGTGCAATCTGCTTTGCAAAGGTAAAACTGAGTTTAGGCATAAACCGTGCCTTGCCAAAGGGCAAAGCCGCCCAAAAGCGAAAGGGATTGCAGGGAAATGCAACCTGATACAGCAAGAGCCCAAACCTTAGCCGGCCCGATAATTCCGCCTGAAAAGATGCTGGAAAACGTGGTCGAGGCGTCTAACTTCCTTAAGGCACTGGCGCACGAAGGGCGGCTGATGATTTTGTGCCACCTGTCCTCGGGGCCGAAAAGTGTGACTGAACTGGAACATTTGCTGGCCTCGCGCCAAGCGGCGGTCAGCCAACAGCTGGCCCGGTTGCGGCTGGAAGGGTTGGTTTCGGCGCGGCGGGATGGCAAAGCGATCTATTATTCATTGCAAGACCCCAAGGTTATTCGCGCCGTTGCGCTGGTTTATGATATGTTTTGCAGCCCAGACTGATATTAAACCAAAAGCTGATTTCAAAAACGGGGGCTGTTCGTGGAAAACCTACCTTTTGGCGTTTTGGCCGCTTTGGCAGGGCTGATGGCCGGTATCGTGCTGGGTCTTGCTGCGCGGCTGGGCGAGTTTTGCACGCTCGGCGCGCTGGAATCGGCGCTTTATGGCGCGGATCAGCGGCGGTTGCGGCTGTGGGGCGTCGTGCTGGGCGTGGCGATTTTTGGCACTTATCTGGGCGGCGTTCTTGGCCTGATTGATATTGGCGGCACCATTTACCATCAAATCGCGTGGAACCCAGCGGCCGCAATCGCGGGCGGGTTGCTGTTTGGCTATGGCATGGCGATGGCGGGAAATTGTGGGTTTGGGGCTTTGGTCCGCTTTGGCGGCGGGGATTTGCGGTCGCTGGTCGTGGTTGTGGTAATGGGTATTTTTGCCTTTGTGGCCTTGTCAGGGCCGCTTGCGCCGCTGCGGATTGCTTTGTTTGCCCAAGATCCCGCGACCGGCCCGCAAGGGATTGCCGCATCGGTACAAAGCCTGACTGGCCTTGCGCCGATTGTCACGGCAGGTGTGATTGCTTTGGGGTTTTTGGTTTGGGCGCTGGCACATAAAGAGTTACGCACCTCGCCGCGTCAATTGGCATGGGGCGTGGCCGCTGGGCTGGCGGTGGTGTGGTCCTTTGCGGCGACAAGCTGGTTGGCGCGCGAAAGCTTTGACGCGGTGCAGGTCGAAGGATTGTCGTTCACCGCACCCTTGGGCCGCACGCTGATTTGGGTCATGACCTCTACCGCGGGGGGGATTTCGTTCTCGGTCGGTGCGGTGGGGGGCGTGCTGATTGGCGCGCTGGCCGGGTCACTGTGGCGTGGGCTGTTCCGCTGGGAGGCGTGTGAAGATCCGCGCGAATTGGGTCGGCAGGTTTCGGGGGCTGCGATGATGGGCATTGGCGGTGTTGTGGCGCTGGGCTGTTCGGTGGGCCAAGGGGTTTCGGCCTTTGCCACGCTGGCATGGTCGGGGCCGGTTACCTTGGCCGCGATTGCGCTGGGGGCTATGTTTGGGTTGCGGCAGTTGATCGGTGGGTTTCAGCCGGATTAGTCACTGTTTAGCAGGGCGCATCGCGTCGCTTATCTGCATGGGAATGCGGCGACCACGGCCCGGTTGCCCCAGAATGTCACCATTTTTCACCACCACCTCACCGCGCGACAGCACGGTCATCGGCCAACCCGTAACCGTATGCCCGGCAAAGGGGTTATAGCCGCAATTGTCATGCAGGTCGTTTTGGCCAAAGGTCCGCTTGTGCGTCGGGTCCCAAATCGCGATGTCGGCGTCCATTCCAATGGCAATGTCACCCTTGCCTTTCAGGCCAAAAATTTGCGCCGGGTTGGTGGCGGTCAGCCGCACAAAATCGGCAACAGGCATGCCGCGCTGGGTGATCATAGCGTCAAACATCAGTGGCAAGCGGACCTCTAGCCCCGGCATGCCATTGGCGATGCGGTTGAACGGGGCGTCGGGGCCATGGGCAAACTTGCCGGTCGCGTCCATACGGTAAGGTGCGTGGTCGGACGTGACGGCCTGCAAATCGCCATTCGCAAGGGCGGCCCAAAGGGCATCGCGGTCGGCGGGGTCGCGCTGGGGTGGGCTGCACATAAAGGCCGCCCCCGCATTGCCCGGTTGGTCCAGCAGGTCTGGGCCTTGGAACAGGTAATGCGGGCAGGTTTCGGCCACCACTTGGACGCCGCGCGCGCGGGCTTGTGCCAGCACCTCTAACCCTTGGGTGGTGGACACGTGAAAGATCATGATCGGCTGATCGGTGGCTTGTGAAAGGTAACACATGCGGCTGATCGCCTCGACCTCGGCCAGCCTTGGGTGCGATGCAGGATGGTATTTCGGTGCGGTTTTGCCAGCCGCCAACAGCCGTTTGGTGGCCCAACGGATCAGCCCGTCATTCTCGGCATGAAAGCAGACCAGCGCGCCATGATCGCGGGCGGTGCAGAGCGTGTCTAATATCGCCTCATCATCCAATCTTACCTTGTCATAGGTGGTAAAGATTTTGATGGACCGATGGCCTTGGGCGATGAGGGCGGGCAGATCATGGGTCAGGTTTTCGCCCGATGTATCGGCGACAATGGCGTGAAAGGCATGGTCAATCAGCGCGCCTTTTTCGGCCAATTTGGCATAGTGAGAGACCGTATCGCGCAGCCGCATGCCGGGATGCTGGGCGGCAAAAGAAATGGTTGTCGTGGTGCCGCCAAAGGCTGCGGAACGTGTTGCCGACTCGAACGTATCGGCATTCATCAGCCCTGCGCCCGAAAGCTGTTCGATATGGCAATGGCTGTCAACACCGCCGGGCAGCACAAGCATGCCTGTGACATCCATCTCTGGGCCATGTCTGGCAATGTTCGTGCCTATTTCAACGATTTTTCCGCCTGCAATGGCAAGGTCGGCGCGATGTGTACCGGTAGACGTGCCAAGCGTGCCGTTGCGAAGGATCAGATCATATGGGGGCATTTTGGGGGCCTGTGTTGTGTCGCGCCAGTTTATGCGCAAAAGGCGGTGTTGCAAGGGCTGGAAACTGGCATCAAGATGGGCGCGAACAGGGGACGCAGATGACAATTCATATTTTGAACCCGAACAGCTTGGTCCATGTGACCAAGGGCATTGCGCAGGCGGTGGCCCCTATTGCGGCGGCGTCGCCCGTGCCGATTATGTGCCACACGCTGGCCGAAGGCCCGCCGGGGATTGAAACGCAGGCGCATGTGGACGGGGTGGTCGCGCCTTTGTTGGCGCAGGCGAGGGGGCTGGAGGCGGATGCCTCGGCCTTTGTCATCGCGTGTTTTTCCGATCCGGGGCTTGCGGCGCTGCGTGAACAGTCAAACGTGCCTGTGCTGGGCATTGCCGAGGCGGCAGTGCTGACGGCAATGACGATGGGGCAGCGGTTTGGGATTATTTCGATCCTGTCCAAATCGATCCCACGGCACATGCGCTATCTGGGCGCGATGGGGGTGTTGGACCGCTTGGCCGGGGATTTGCCGTTGGAACTGGGTGTGCAAGCGCTGGCAGATGAGGCCCGCAGTTTTGCGCGCTTGGTAGAGGTGGGCCGCGCCTTGCGTGATACGCGCGGGGCCGAGGTCGTTATTCTTGGCTGTGCCGGTATGACCGCATTTCGGGCAAGGTTAGAGACTGAATTGGGAATTCCTGTGGTAGAGCCATGTCAGGCTGCTGCAGCAATGGCCGTGGGGCGCGTGGCACTCGCGCGGGCGCAATAAGGAGATGGTGATGTTAGACGAAACAGCGAACGGCGTTTATGTGATTGCGGTAACCCCGTTCTTGCCGGATGGCGCGGTGGATATGGACAGCACCGACCGAATGGTGGATTTTTATCTGGACGCAGGTGCGACGGGCCTGACGGTTCTGGGTATCATGGGTGAGGCGCCCAAGTTGACCGGCGCGGAAAGTGCCGCGTTTGTTAAGCGTATCGTCAAGCGGGTTGCCGGGCGTGTTCCCGTAATCGTCGGGGTTTCTGCCCCCGGTTTTGCCCAGATGGAAGGGCTTACGAAATCGGTGATGGAGGATGGGGCGGCAGGGGTTATGATCGCACCACCCGGCCATTTGCGCACGGATGACCAGATCGTCGGCTATTACCACCAAGCGGTTGAATTCATCGGTGATGCGCCCTTTGTGGTGCAGGATTTCCCCTTGGTCACGGGGGTGCAAATGTCGGTCCCGGTGATCGCGCGGATTGTACGAGATTTGCCGAGTTGTGTGTGTTTGAAGCACGAAGATTGGCCGGGTTTGGAAAAGATCGGGACTTTGCGCAAAGAGGGCACGCTGACCCGCCGCATTTCCATTCTGTGCGGGAATGGTGGTGTGTTTTTGCCCGAGGAAATGGCGCGCGGGGCGGATGGGGCGATGACCGGCTTTGCCTATCCGGAAATGATGGTTTCGGTGGTTGCCAACCACCTTGCTGGCAC
>CBDTUV010000024.1:0-16455 GCA_965363575.1 uncultured Pseudorhodobacter sp.
CAGCATCGCCTTGACCGTGGCCGCGGTCCCCACGGGCATAAACGCAGGCGTGCGTACCTCGCCGCGCGGGGTGGAAATTACACCTTGCCGCGCGCGCCCGTCGCGTGCCGAAACCTCAAAGCTGAACCGTTCTACCATCGCCGCCGCCCTTGTTCTGCCGCCTTCTTGACTGGCCCCTTTTGGGCAAACCGCAACCAAAAGCCAAGCCCCCCAAAACGCACACGCAAAAACGCCCCCTTGCCCCGGCGCGCCCACGCAGCAATATTCGGGGGAACCGCTTTGAAAGGCCCGAAATGCTGCGACTTGCCGCCTTGTTATGCTGCATCACCTTGCCCGCACTCCCCCAACCGGCGCGCGCCGAAACCGCCTTGGCCGCCGTGGCCGCCAATTTCGCCGATGCCGCCGAAACCCTTGCCACGCAGTTTCAGGCTGAAACTGGACATTTTGTGCAAATCACCACCGGCTCCACCGGCAAGCTTTATGCCCAGATCACCCAAGGCGCGCCGTATGACCTGCTGCTGTCTGCAGATGCCGCCACCCCCGCCCGCCTGCACGCCGAGGGCCATGGCCAGCCCCAACCTTATGCGATTGGTATCTTGACCCTTTGGGCCCCCGACATGCCGCCCGGCGTGGACCCAACCGTTACCCTGCAAAGTGACAAAATCCGCCACATCGCCATCGCCAACCCCGACCTCGCCCCCTATGGGCATGCAACCGTACTGGCCCTGACCGCAATGGGGTTCTATGATGCAATCCAGGATAAAATCGTCATGGGCCAAAACATCGGCCAAACCTTTGCCTTGGTAGACAGTGGGGCTGCCGAGGCTGGGTTTGTCGCCCGCTCCGCCCTCAAAGCCCGCAAAGGCTATGTCTGGGATGTCACCCCCAGCCTCTACCCCCCCATCCAACAAGACGCGATCTTGCTGAAACATGGCGCGGATAACCCCGCCGCCACCGCATTCCTCGCTTACCTCAGCACTCCAGCCGCCCGCGCCCTCATCGCCCAAAGCGGCTATGGCCTGCCATGACCTTGCCCGATCTTGGCCCCCTTTGGCTCACCCTCCACCTCGCCGCGATCACCACGGTTTTCTTGCTTGTCCTTGGCACTCCGCTGGCATGGTGGCTCGCCCAAACCAAATCCCGCGCCAAACCGGTGGTGGAGGCGCTGACAGCCCTGCCTCTTGTCCTGCCGCCCACCGTGCTTGGCTTTTACCTGCTCGTCCTGTTCAGCCCCAACTCCACCTTTGGCGCGTTTTGGGTGCAGGTCACGGGCGAAACCCTGACCTTTTCCTTCACTGGCCTCGTCATCGCCTCAATGCTCTACTCCCTTCCTTTCACCGTCCAACCCTTGCAATCGGCGTTCGAAACCATCGGCCCCAAACCGCTAGAGGCCGCAGCCATGCTCCGCGCTTCACCTTTGGACCGCTTCGCAACCGTCGCCGCCCCCATGGCCAAACGCGGGTTTCTCACTGCAACCGTCCTCAGTTTCACCCATACTTTGGGCGAATTTGGCGTGGTGCTGATGGTCGGCGGCAACATTCCGGGCAAAACCAAGGTCATCTCCATCGCGATTTATGAACATGTGGAGACGATAAACTACGCCGATGCCCATGTGCTTTCCGCAATCTTGCTAACATTTTCCTTTGTCACCCTGCTGCTGGTCTACAGCCTGAACCGCCAATTCCCGACCGGGGGGCGTGACTGATGCTGTCGCTTGATTTCACCCTTGCCTATCCCGGTTTTGACATGGCCGTGCAGCACAGCCTGCCCTCATCGGGCCTGACAGCCCTTTTCGGGCGCTCAGGCTCTGGTAAGTCGACCTTGCTGCGGGTGATTGCGGGGCTGGAACCCAAGGCCCAAGGCCGTATCGCGTGGCAAGATACCGTCTGGCAAAACGGCGCGCAGTTCACCCCGCCCCACAAACGCGGGCTGGGCTATGTGTTCCAAGACACCCGGCTTTTCCCGCATCTGACCGTGGCCCAAAACCTCGCCTATGCTGACAAACGCGCCCGCGGCCTGCCCGGCCCCAGCTTGGACGACATCATCACAGCGCTGGACCTTGCCCCTTTGCTGCGCCGCCACCCCAGCGGGTTGTCGGGGGGCGAGGCATCGCGCGCCGCCATTGGCCGCGCCATGCTGACCCGGCCCCAAATGCTGCTGATGGATGAACCGCTTGCGGCCTTGGATGAGGCGCGAAAGGCCGAGATTCTGCCCTACCTCGAACGCCTGCGTGACGAGATCGGCACCCCGATCCTTTACGTCAGCCATAACATGACCGAAGTGGCGCGCCTTGCCACCCGTCTGATCTTGATCGACGCTGGCCGCATCACCCATCACGGCCCGATAGAGGCATTGTTGTCCGACCCCAACGTCGCCCCCGCCCTTGGGCTGCGCGAGGCGGGCGCGGTGATTTCGGCCACCCTGACCCGGCACGAAGACGACGGGTTAAGCCAACTGACCACCACCGCTGGCCCTTTGTTGCTGCCAAAAGTAGATGCCCCCATCGGCAGCCGCATCCGCATCCGCATCATGGCGCAAGACGTGATCTTGTCGCGCACCCGGCCCACGGGCCTCTCGGCCCTAAACATCCTGCCTGCCACAGTCACCGACCTGCGCACTGGCAGCGGCCCCGGCGCGTTGGTGCAGTTGCAGATCGGCGCAGACCGTATTCTGGCCCGCATCACCCGCCGCTCCGCCAGCGCGTTGGGGTTAACACCCGGCACCGAGTGCTTTGCGATTCTAAAATCCGTCTCGGTCGCGCAGGCCAATATTGGGGCCACATCGGTTAAAAAACCGTAAGTCCAGCTTGTGACAGGTACAAAACTTATCGCCCTTTCCCTTGCACCCTTTTGCGTTATGTTCCATCACTCGCTGTACATACGCGTGGCATACGCAAAACATACGCTAACATTACACTGGGCCATCCCGATACGCGGTTCGCCCGGCCTACGTAAGGAACGGGCAAACCTATGGCTGACGCGATGATGAAACCCACCGAAGAAATCTCTGTACGTGAGGTTTTCGGGATCGACACCGACATGCAGGTCAAAGGCTTTGCCGAAGCAACCGACCGCGTGCCAGCAATCGATTCGACCTACAAGTTTGATCCCGATACGACTTTGGCGATCCTTGCAGGCTACGCCTATAACCGCCGCGTCATGATCCAAGGCTATCACGGCACAGGCAAATCGACCCATATTGAACAGGTCGGCGCGCGGCTGAACTGGCCCACCGTGCGGGTCAACCTCGACAGCCATATCAGCCGGATTGACCTGATCGGCAAAGACGCGATCAAACTGCGTGACGGCAAGCAAGTCACTGAATTTCATGAAGGAATTCTGCCGTGGGCGCTACGCAACCCCGTGGCAATCGTGTTTGATGAATATGATGCGGGCCGTGCCGATGTGATGTTTGTCATTCAGCGCGTGCTGGAACATGACGGCAAACTGACCCTGCTGGACCAAAACGAAATCATCACGCCCCACCCGTCCTTTCGCCTGTTCGCCACCGCCAACACGGTGGGTTTAGGCGATACCACCGGCCTCTATCACGGGACCCAGCAAATCAACCAAGCCCAGATGGACCGTTGGTCGCTTGTGGCCACGCTGAACTACCTGTCGCATGACGCCGAGGCGGCAATCGTGCTGGCCAAAAACCCGCATTACAACACCGAAAAAGGCCGCAAAGACATCAGCCAGATGGTCACCGTCGCCGACCTGACCCGCACGGCGTTTATGAACGGCGATCTGTCTACCGTCATGTCGCCGCGTACTGTCATCACATGGGCCGAAAACGCTCGTATTTTCAAAAACATAGGCTATGCTTTCCGCCTGACATTCCTGAACAAATGTGATGAGCTGGAACGCCAAACCGTGGCCGAATTCTACCAGCGCTGCTTTGCCGAAGAACTGCCGGAATCAGCGGCAAGCATGGCGATGAAATAAGCTTGGGTGTTAACCCACCAACCAGTGGTGGGTTAACACCCGCCATACCCCTAGCCGATCCGGGATTCTCATGACCAAACCAACCGATAACCCCGCCGATCCGTTCAAAAAAGCCCTCGCCGAGGCGACCAAAGTCATGGCCGATGATCCGGACATGACTGTCACCTATTCGGTGGATCCGTCCGGCATGACCAAAGAAGGCGTGCGATTGCCGCAGGTTAGCCGCCGCATGACCCGCGATGAGGTGCTGCTGGCCCGTGGTACCGCCGATGCTTTTGCTTTGCGCCGCAAGTTCCATAATGATGCCACAGCGGCCAAATACGCGCCCACAGGCACCCTTGCGCGCGAGATTTATGAGGCGATGGAAACGGCAAGATGCGAAGCCGTCGGCGCGCGCTACATGCCCGGCACCGCAGGCAATATCGACGCCAAAATCGGGCATGAGGCCGCCCGCAAAGGATATGCCGAAATCACCGAATCCTCCGATGCGCCTCTGCCCATCGCCGCAGGCTACCTTGTGCGGCACCTCGCCACCGGGCGCGACCTGCCACCCGGCGCGGACAATGTGATGAACCTGTGGCGCGGATTTTTGGAGGAAAGTGCCGGGGAAACCTTGCAAAACATCGACCATGTGCTGGCCGACCAAGCCGCCTTTGCCCGCCTTGCCCGCAAGGTGATTTCTGACCTCGGCTATGGCGATCAGCTGGGCGACGACCCCGATGCCGAAGACGAGGATGAGGACGCAGGCGACGAGGCCCAGCAAGACGACGAGCAGCAAGAAAGCACGGGCGACGACGACAGCGAAGAGGACGAGTCTGAGGCCTCAGCCGAGCAAAGCCAAGAAGAGCAGCAAGACGCCTCTCAGGCCCAAATGTCCGAAGACGATATGTCGGATATGGAGGAAGGCGAAGAGGCCGAGATGCCCGAAGGCGAAGCCCCGATGGAGCCACCGCCCCCAGCCGCCCATTCCGATGCGGACCCGAACTATACCGTCTATACCACTGATTACGACGAAGAAATCCGCGCGGAAGATTTGGCCGAGACCGTCGAGCTTGAACGTCTGCGCGCCTATCTTGATCAGCAGCTTGACCCTTTGAAAGGCGCCGTGTCGCGCCTTGCTAACAAGTTGCAGCGCCGCCTTCAGGCACAACAAAATCGTAGCTGGTTGTTCGACCTTGAGGAAGGCACGCTTGATGCAGGCCGCCTTGCCCGCGTCATCGCAAACCCCACGACGCCGTTGTCGTTCAAGCAAGAAAAAGACACCGAGTTTCGCGACACTTGCGTGACTTTGCTGCTTGATAACTCCGGCTCGATGCGCGGTCGTCCGATTTCCATTGCGGCGATTTGTGCCGATGTTTTGGCCCGCACGCTGGAACGCTGCTCGGTTAAAGTCGAGATTCTGGGCTTTACCACCCGCGCTTGGAAAGGCGGTCAAAGCCGTGAGCGTTGGCTTGGTGCGGGGCGTGCGCAACAACCGGGCCGCCTGAATGACCTTCGCCATATAATCTATAAATCCGCCGATGCGCCGTGGCGGCGTGCGCGGGCAAACCTTGGCCTGATGATGAAGGAAGGTTTGCTGAAGGAAAACATCGACGGCGAGGCGCTGGAATGGGCGCACCGCCGCATGATGGCCCGGCAAGAGCAGCGCAAAATCCTTATGGTTATTTCCGATGGCGCGCCGGTTGACGACTCAACTTTGTCGGTTAACCCTGCGAATTACTTGGAAAAACACCTGCGCGACGTGATCGCCATGGTCGAAAAGAAAAAGGCCGTGGAACTGATCGCCATCGGCATCGGCCATGATGTGACACGCTATTATAGCCGTGCCGTCACGATCACCGATGTAGAGCAATTGGCAGGTGCTATGACCGAACAGCTTGCCGGGTTGTTCGACACCGATCCGCGCAAACGCGCGCGGGTTTTGGGAATGCGAAAGGTCGGCTAAATGCACCAAACATTCAACGCAACCGCCAACCCAGCCCAAGGCCCTGCCCGGCTTGCGCAATTGCGCGAAACCCTTGACGCTCAGGGGCTTGCAGGCTTTGTTATCCCCCGCGCCGATGCCCACCAAGGCGAATATGTCGCAGCTCGGGATGAGCGGTTGCAATGGCTGACAGGTTTTACCGGCTCGGCCGGATTCTGTATCGTATTGCCCGATATTGCCGGTGTGTTTATCGATGGCCGCTACCGCACGCAGGTCAAAACCCAAGTGGATTTGGCGCATTTCACCCCTGTGGCTTGGCCCGAGGTGAAACCCGGCCCTTGGATCGTGGACCATTTGGGCCAAGGCACCATCGGCTTTGACCCATGGTTGCACACCGCCGAAGAGATTGAGACACTTGAGAAAACACTTAAAGACACGGCCATAACCCTTTGTCCAACAACAAATTTAGTTGATAAAATCTGGCCCGATCAACCCGAAGCGCCCTTGGGCAAGGCATTCATCCACCCTGATGCGCTGGCTGGCAGAACCAGCGCAGACAAACGCGCGACGCTGGCCGCCGATCTGCGCAAAGCGGGTCAAACCGCGATGATCATCACCCTGCCAGATTCGCTGTGCTGGCTGTTGAACATTCGCGGTGCGGACGTTCCACGCAACCCGATTCTGCACGGTTTTGCCATTTTGCATGATGATGCCCGTCTGACCCTATTTGCCGAACCGGAAAAGTTTGACGACGAAACTCGCGCCCATCTTGGCCCGCAGGTGGAAATTCGCCCGCCAACCGCGTTCATTCCCGCCTTGCACACCTTGCAAGGCGCGGTCCGCGTGGACCGGACAACCGCCCCCTTGGCCGTGTCGCGAGAGCTGACTGAGGCCCGCGTCGACAGCGTTTGGGGCGAAGATTTGTGCCGCCTGCCCAAGGCCTGCAAGACCGATGCCGAGATTGCCGCGACCCGTACCGCCCATCTGCGCGATGGGGCAGCGATGGTTGAATTCCTGTGCTGGCTGGACGACCAAGCCCCAAAAGGCGGGCTGACTGAAATTGATGTGGTCACCGCCCTCGAAGGGTTTCGGCGTGCGACAAACCAGTTGCATGACATCAGCTTTGACACGATTTGCGGGTCAGGTCCGCATGGGGCCATCATGCATTACCGCGTGACCGACAGCAGCAACCGCGCCGTGACCCCCGGTGAATTGCTGCTGGTCGATAGTGGCGCGCAATATGTCGACGGCACCACCGATATCACCCGCACCATGGCAATTGGCCCCCCGCCAAAAACTGGGCCCGATGGGGCAGCGGCGGCCTATACCCGCGTGCTGCAAGGCATGATCGCCATTTCGCGGGTGCGCTGGCCTCGTGGCCTTGCCGGGCGCGATCTGGACCCGCTGGCGCGCTATCCTTTGTGGTTGGCGGGCATGGACTTTGACCATGGCACCGGCCACGGCGTCGGTGCGTTTTTGTCGGTGCATGAAGGCCCACAGCGGATCAGCAAAGTGTCGGATGTGCCGCTGCAACCCGGTATGATCTTATCAAACGAGCCGGGCTATTACCGCGAAGGGGCGTTTGGGATCAGGTTGGAAAACCTTATCGTCGTGACGCCAGCACCCAAGTTGGGCGATGACCGCGACCAATTGTGCTTTGAAACCCTGACCTTTGTGCCTTTGGATCGCCGCTTGATCGATGCCACGATGCTGTCGGTGGGTGAGCGTGAGTGGCTGGATGCGTATCACGCCGAGGTCGCGGCAAAGTTGGCACCGCGCGTGTCTGACACGGCCAAACTGTGGTTGGCCACGGCAACAGCGCCGCTTTAACGCAGCCGATTACCCTTGCGCCAACTCGGCCGCTGCGGTTTCACGGATCCGCTCTACCATCGCGCGCACGCCGTTGGACCGCTGCGACGACAGATGCTCATCCAGCCCCAAGCGCGCAAGTTCTGCGGGCGCGTCAATCGCCATAACCTCGGCCACCGTGGCGCCTGCATAAAGCGCATGCAGCACCGCGATCAGCCCGCGCACGATCATCGCGTCACTCTCGCCTTCAAAATCAAACACAGCGGTTTGCCCTTGCCCGTCAACCTTGGGGCGCAGCCAAACCTGACTTGCACAGCCTTCCACCTTTAGCGCAGGCACTTTGAACGCATCGGCAAGGGGCGGCATTTCCTTGCCCAAGGCGATAACATGGCGATATCGCTCTTCCCAATCTTCCAAAAACTCAAAAGTCTCGGCAATATCTTCAAAGGCGGCACTGGCCATTGTGTCTGCTCCGGTTGGTATTTTGCGACTAGCTAGCGCCTTCACGGGCCAAGGTCCAGCAATTGACAACATTTCCCCGCAGCAAGTGCTTTTCAAACGCTCTCGTTTGGGCTACCCAAGAGGCAGAGTTGAACGGGAAAAACCGCAATGAACACACCGCTGGTCGCTACACTTTGCGCAACATTGGCCCTTGGGGCTTGTTCCACTATCGGCGGGTCGCGCCTGAACCCGTTCAATTGGTTCGGCGGATCCGAGGAAACTGTGGTCCTGATGGCGGAAAAGCCTGCAGACAAGCGCTTGCTTGTCACACAAGTCACCGACCTGACGCTGGAAAAAATGCCGGGCGGCGTGATCATCCGCGCAACCGGCCTGCCCCCGACCCAAGGCTATTGGGAAGCAGAGCTTGTCGCCCGCCCTATCGAGGATGGCACGATCATTTATGATTTCCGGGTTTTTCCACCAATCACCGCCCAAATTGCATCAACCACCCGCTCTCGCGAAGTAACGGTTGCGGCCTATTTGTCGAATGTGAAACTTGACAGCATTCGTCAGATCACCGTGCAAGGTTCTGCCAACGCCCGCACCACCCGCCGTTAAAAGGGTCGCCCCCTTACGGGCGTTCCAGTCGCAGCGGCAATGTCACGCGAAATGCGGTGCCCGATTGAGCCGGCAAATAGGCGATTGTCCCGCCCAAATTCGCCATTACCTCACGGCAAATCGCAAGGCCAAGGCCCGCTCCACCCGCTTTGGTCTGATCGGTCAGCCGCGCAAATTTCTCAAAGATCAACGCTTGCTTGTCCTTTGGTATCCCGCTGCCATTGTCGATGAAATCCATCGTTACGCGCCCGCCTTTGCGCCGCACCGAAATACGCAATTCGGGGGCATCGGAATCACAGTATTTCCGAGAGTTCGAAATCAGGTTGATAAAAACCTGGGTCAAACGGTCGCTGTCGGTGCGCAAGAATATATCCTCACCCGGCAGGTCGCGGTGGATGACAAAGCTGCGTTCGGGCCGCGTATGTTCGGCCGATTGCAACGCCCTATCAATCATGGACCGCAGGTTGCTCATTTCAAGGTTCAACTGCACCGTGCCGGTCTCCAACACGCTCAGGTCCAGCAAATCATCCAAAAGCCGGGTCAGGCGTTTGGTTTCATCATGGATCACCTTGCCGTATTTCGTCACCATCTCCTGCGGCAAATCCCCCATGGTCAAAATCTCGGAAAACGCGCGGATAGACGTCATGGGGGTGCGCAATTCATGGCTGATCTGGCTGAGGAAGGCGTCTTTTTGCACGGAAAGCTGGGTCAGCTTGTCATTGGCATCGCGCAATTGGCGGGCGGTGCGGGTCAACTCATCTTGCTGCTCTTCCAGTTTGTTTGAATATTCCATAATCTGGGCCGCTTCATTGGCCACCGCCATCAAATCCTCCACCGACACGGCTGCCCGCCCGGCAATCTGGGAAATCATCGCATGCGCCGTGGCCGCCCCGACCGACCCTGCAATTCGCCGCTCCAACTGCTCTACAAACAACGGGGTCGGGTCAGGCAAATACCCGCTTTTGCCTTGGGCCACGGCCTGAGCTTCAAAAAACCCAAGCGCCTCTTCATCGCCCAAAATGCGCTGCGCCATGATCAGCAAATCCTCGGCCTCTGCCGTCCCTTGCTCGGACCAGCCGCGCGCATTGGCGGGGGCTGCGTCAAACACATTCACAAAAGCTGCCCCTTGCACCCGTTCCACCGGGTTGGGAAATGTCAGCAAGGATCCTGCACAAAACACAAATGTATTGAGTGATATAGACCAAAACAGCGCATGGATCAGCGGGTCCATGCCGTCCACGCCAAACAGCGCTTGCGGGCGCAGCCAACCAATTCCAAACGGCCCATTTTCAATAAGTTGCGCCGATAGCACCGCATCGGCACCAAAAGACGGAAAAAACAGTGCATAGGCCCAGATCGCAAAGCCAACGCATAGCCCCCATATCGCCCCGGTCTGCGTGGCCCCGCGCCAAAATATACCGCCCATCATCGCGGGCAAAATCTGCGCAACCCCGACAAATGAGATCAGGCCAATCGACGCCAAGGCCGCCGACCCGCCAGACCCACGATAATAGGCATAGCCCAAGGCCAAAACCGCCGCGATCGACAGGCGCCGCGACAGCAAAACCAACCGCCGCACATCGCCCGGCACGGCCCTAGCCGGGCGCAGGGACAACCAAAACGGCATCACAATATGGTTCGACACCATCGTGGAAAGTGCAATCGACGCCACGATGACCATCGATGTCGCACTGGAAAACCCGCCCAAAAAGGCCAGCATCGCAAGGCTGCCTTGCCCTTGCGACAGCGGTAGGGTCAGCACAAATAAATCGGGGTTCGACCCTGCAGGCATCAGTTCCAGCCCGACCACGGCAATGGGCACCACAAACAGGCTCATCATAAAAACATACAGCGGAAAGGCCCAGCTTGCGGTTGCCAAATGCCGCTCGTCACTGTTTTCGACGACCAAGACCTGAAACATCCGCGGCAAGCATATCACCGCCGCCGCAGACAGAAAGATCAGTCCCGTCCAGCGCGATGGCTTCATATGCCAATCGGCCATATCGCTGGCATCAATGCGCGCCAAAATATCGCGCGGCCCATCCGCAATGCCCCAGACGACAAAGACACCCACCGCAACCAACGCCACCAGCTTCACCACAGCCTCAATCGCAATCGCAGTCACCACGCCCGTGTGCTGCTCATTCGCATCCAGATTGCGGGTGCCGAACAAAATGGTAAACACCGTCAAACCAGCCGCAACCCAGATTGAGGTCACATCGCCATCCGGTTTCGCCCAGCCATCTGCGGTGGCGCTGGCAAACACCCCAAAAGACAGCGTAACCGATTGTAATTGCAGCGCGATATAGGGTGTGGCCGCCGTCACGCACATCACCGTGACAATCACCCCCAGCAGGTTGGATTTGCCATATCGGCTGGAAATCAGATCCGCGATGGACGTGACACGGTGTTGCCGCCCAATCCGCACCAGCTTGCGCAGCACCCACCACCAGCCGATGAACACAATCGTCGGGCCCAGATAAATCGTCAGATACTCCAACCCAGATCGCGCGGCATAGCCAACAGCACCGTAAAAGGTCCATGCCGTGCAATACACCGACAACGACAGCGTATAAACCAAGGGAGAACGCAGCCAGCCCGCAGCCCCACGCGCCGCCAACCGTTCCACCGCAAAGGCCACGCCGAACAGAATGGACACATAGGCGAGTGAGGCGAAAACAAGCAGGTTAAACGGCATCTTACACTTTGTCCTTGGCGGCGTTGGGGGGGGGGGCATCCGCCGTGCTGGACAAACGTCGCGCCAAAAGAGCCGCCACGATGATCAAAAACAGCCAGATCACAAACAGGTATATCCCATCGCTTCCGGTGTGGCGCAGATCGCTGGACTCTTCGCCCCAAAGCATTGGCAAGATAATAAAAAACCCGGCCAAGATCGGCAGCAACCGCGCCACATCGCGCAAACGCCGCTGCCGATACCCTTGAGGGGGCAAAAACAATGGTTTTTTCATGCGGCCCCCTTTGGGCTGTTTCCGGCAGCGTCTTTGCCAAGCAACCGCACGGCCGCCACAATCTCGGCGTTGGAAAATGGTTTGGCCATGAACATATCCGCCCCTGCCTGCTCTGCCAACGCGCGGCTTTGGCCCTTGGCCGTCAGCATCAACACTGGCAATTTCGCAAATTCTGGCATGGCGCGCAGCGTGGCCAAAATATCATGCCCGCTTTGCTCTGGCAGCATCAGATCCAAAACCAAAACATCGGGCCGCGCCGATTGCACCTGCGCAACAGCCCCCAACCCGCCGCCGTAAGTGCTGACCTGCCAGCCGTCCCGGTCCAGAATAAACCGGATCGCCTCGGCGATATTCGGCTCGTCTTCAATAAGCAACACATGTCTGCCTGTCATAGTGCGGGCCCTCCCCCATCCGGGTAACTATCAGCCGTTCCGCCCCGGCTGTCAAAATCCGATTACAACGTCTGCGCGATGATCGAAGGTTCGCGCCGCGCAACACATCCCTTGCGCGTGCAAATCCGGCATGAACTGCCCACCGGCACAAAGGCCTCGTCCGCCTTGATCACGCCGTGTTTTTCGATCAACATCGCCGCATTGCGCAGCTCTGGCCCGCCAAAGCCTTGCGGATACGTCACGGCACAATAGGCGCGTACGTAAAAATGTTGCTGCGTCAGCCCCGGCATTTCCACCACAGCCGTAACAGGCTGTGAGGGCCGCGAAAGGGCCGAATACAGCGGCCACAGCGGGCAGGCCGCATCATGACGTGGCAGCGTAAAGCCCTCAACCGGCTTGCGTACCGTCAGCGCCCCGGCGCCATCACACATCACCAACCCCTCTTTGGCGCCTTTGCGAAAGGCCAGCCTGCGAAACACCGTCAAAACATCGCAGCCAAAACTCTGCGCCAATCTCAACGGGTCGCCCTGCGAGTCCTTGCCCAAAGCCGCCTCAAACGCGGCAAGCGGCAGCGCTTTGGCATCTTGGGCGGCCTGCATCAGCCAATCTTGTGCCAAAACCCGCGCGGCCGCCGATGCAAGCCCTGCCACATCGCTGGCCAAGGCCTCTGGCCCTCCGCCCCCCACTTCAAGAGCGTCAAAATGCCAGTCATGCCCGGCCAGCCACGCCTCTAATTCTTCTTGCGGCGCCGCAGCCCCGGTGTCCGCCTCTTGCTCGGACCCGTCCAGATAGGCGACCAACGCCTCGGCCCCCACCGCCAAGCGCTCGCTGTCCAAATGCAGATTGCCATGAAACCGCGCACGCCAGTCCGGATCAATATCCTCAGTCTCGGCCAAGATCGCCGCCGTAGATCGCACGGAACTGACCGCCGACAACACCTCGTGCAGCGCCAGCGACAAATGCGGGTCATGGCTGATGCGGTCATTCAAAGCGGCGACCATACGCTCCAAATGCCTGATGCGGCGGTACTGTTCGGCGACGAGATCGGCCCAACCCGGAAACCGACCCAAAAACTCATCCACTCGCTCCAACTCGGGCGTGCTGCCGCCCCCCAAGACCGCCGCCGCCCGTACATCTTGCGCCGCACCACCCGCAGCCCCTTCCGCCAAAACCGCAGGCTCGATCCCCAAAACGGTGGCGAGTTTGGCCAGCACCGCATCGCTGATCCGCCGCCGATTATGTTCAATCAGGTTCAGGTATGACGGCGAAATACCAACCGCCCGCGCCAGATCGGCCTGCGCGATCCCTGCCGCCAACCGCCGCTCGCGCACCCGGCTGCCTGTAAGTCCCGTTAATGCCACCGCAATACCCTTTGGCCAAAACGTTTTGCCCCCCAAACTCTTGGGTCCACCATAAATTTACACCAACCGGCCCGATTTACAAAGCCAGTAAACGCGCGGCGCATATCTGCACGAAAAAGGGGCGCGCCAATCCAATGGCACGCCCCAAAATCTGCACTCCGCAAATACGCTTTAGTTCAGCGCCTTGTCGGTGATCGCGGTTGTATAAGCCCCTTCTGGCGCTTTTGAGATAACGGGGTCAGACCCGCCACCCAACAAGGTCGCAACTGTACGGTCATAATCGGCCACATCCAGCGCGCCATTCGACCCGGCGGTCAGCTTGGCCACTTCGGCCATCATCCGCTTTTGGTGGCTTTCGGTTTGCGCGCCCGTCTCATCATTGTCCAAAACGATCATTGCGGCCTCATCCGAGTTTGCCTCGGCGTATTTCCAACCCTTCATCGAGGCGCGCACAAAGCGGACCATCTTATCCTCAAACGCTGGGTCTGCCAGGTTGGCCTCAAGCACATACAGCCCGTCTTCCAGCGTTGCGACACCTTGGTCTTCGTACTTAAAGGTTACCAGATCATCAGCCGCAATCCCTGCGTCAATCACCTGCCAATATTCATTGTAGGTCATCGTCGAAATACAGGCCGCCTGCTTTTGCAACAGCGGGTCCACGTTAAAGCCTTGCTTCAACACCTCAACCCCGTCAGCACCACCTGTGGTTGGAATGCCCAATGTGCTCATCCAGCTTAGGAACGGGTATTCATTGCCAAAGAACCAAACGCCCAGCGTTTTACCTTTGAATTCGGCAGGCGACGTGATCCCGCTTTCTTTCAAACAGGTCAGCATCATGCCCGATGATTTGAACGGCTGTGCGATGTTGACCACCGGCGCGCCTTGTTCGCGTGCGGCCAAGGCGGACGGCATCCAGTCAACCATCACATCCGCACCGCCGCCCATCAGCACCTGTACCGGCGCCACATCGGGGCCACCCGGCTTGATGGTGACATTCAGGCCTTCTTCTTCGTAAAACCCTTTTTCTAGGGCAACGTAATAGCCACCAAATTGCGCCTGCGTAACCCATTTCAACTGCAAGGTCACATCATCCGCCGCCTGTGCCGCACCCGTCATGGCAAGCGCTGCAAACGCCCCTGTGAGTATCTTTTTCATCTTCATCCTCCGTGTTCGGGCCTCAACGGCCTCTCTGTGAAGGGTGCCAAAATGTCACCCCTTTTTCTAGCATGGCAACGACACCGTAAAACGCCGATCCCGCCATGGCCGCCACCGCAATCTCGGCCCAAACCATGTCAAGGCCAAGCCGCCCGACCTCGGTGCTGATCCGAAACCCCATGCCTTGGGTCGGACTGCCGAAAAATTCAGCAACAATCGCGCCGATCATCGCCAAAGTGGTCGCAATCTTAAGCCCGTTAAAAATGAACGGCATCGCGGCAGGCAGGCGCAGCTTGAACAGGCCTTGCCAATAACTCGCGGAATAGGTGGCCATCAGGTCGCGCTGCATTGCATCTGTGGCGCGCAGGCCTGCAACCGTGTTCACCAGCACCGGGAAAAACACCATCACCACGACCACCGCCGCCTTGGATTGCCAGTCAAACCCGAACCACATCACCAAGATCGGCGCGATGCCAACCACAGGCAAGGCCGCCACGAAATTGCCCACCGGCAACAACCCACGCTGCAAAAATTCGGACCGATCCACTGCCACCGCCGTCAGCACCGCTGCCCCGCAGCCCATCGCATAGCCAGTCAGCGCGCCTTTCACAAAGGTCTGCACAAAATCGCCCCACAGCACGTCCAAACTGCTGCCGAACCGCGCGGCAATCGCCAATGGCCCCGGCAATATCACCGATGGCACGGCAAACATCGTCACCGTCATTTCCCACAGCACCAAAAGCGTGGCGCCAAAAATCACCGGCACCAAGCGCATCCGCCAACGCCCGCCCATCTGCGACAAGCCATGATTGATGGCCCAAGCCCCCAACCACACGCCCAGCAGCAGCGTCACACGCCAATCCCAAGCCAGCACGGCCAAGCCACCACCGATTAAGGCGATCAGCCCTTCAAGGCCCAAAAGCCCATCCGCCGCTTTGCGCGTGATCTGCGCAGACCCGCTCATGCGCCCATCCCCATCCGCGCCAAAACGCGGGTTTGAATACCACTGACCACCGCCACCATACTGGCCGCCAATACGCTGGCCACCACCAATGTCGCCCAAATTTGAATGGTCTGCCCATAGTATGACCCGGCCAGCAACCGCGTGCCAAGGCCCGCACCGCCCAAGGGCAATTCCGCCACAATCGTGCCAACGAAAGACGCCGCCACCCCAACCTTAAGCGAGGCAAACAAATACGGCATCGACGCAGGCAAACGCAGCTTCCAAAGCCCTTGCGCCGCATTGGCATTATAGGTGCGCAGCAAATCCAACTGCATTCCATCCGGGCTGCGAAGGCCCTTCACCATCCCCACCACAACCGGGAAAAAGCTCAGGTACGCCGCGATAATCGCCTTGGGGATTAATCCCGCCACCCCAACTGAATTCAAAACCACAATGATCATCGGCGCAATCGCCACAATCGGAATGGTCTGGCTCGCAATCGCCCACGGCATCACCGACGCATCCATCGCCCGGTTATGCACAATCCCCACGGCCAGCAAAATCCCAAAGCCTGACCCAATGGCAAAACCCAGCATCGTCGCCGAAAACGTGACCCATGCATGCAGCACCAGCCCTCGGTTCGACAGGCTGCCCGACTGCACAATCCCGCGCCGCCCCGACACTTCCTCAACCCAAGTAAGCGCCCACAGCTCTGATGCCACTTGGTGCGGTGCAGGCAACACAGGCCGCTCTTGCGCCATTGCCTTCGGCACAATCTGCGCCCAGCCAATCGCAACCCCGGCCCGCCCGGCTTGGTCCCGCTCCCACTGCGCGTTCATCAAAATCGCCGCCGCATACCACAGCGCCACGATCACCCCGACCACAACCAAAACTGGCCC
>CBDTUV010000025.1:0-16269 GCA_965363575.1 uncultured Pseudorhodobacter sp.
CACCCGATGGGGCCGCTGGAGCTGGCGGATTTCATCGGGCTTGATACCTGCCTTGCCATTATGAACGTGCTGCATGATGGGCTGGCGGATACGAAGTACCGCCCTTGTCCCTTGCTGACGAAATATGTGGAGGCGGGCTGGTTGGGCCGCAAAACCCAGCGCGGTTTTTATGACTATCGCGGGGATGTTCCGGTGCCGACGCGCTAACGCGGCTGGGGGCGGTTCAAAAGTCTTCGCCAAACAGGTTCTGGACCAACTGGTCCAGCGCATCCATCAGCTCATCCGCCTTTGCGCCCGATGTGACGACCGCGATTTCGGTCCCGCGCGAGGCGGCGAGCATCAACAGGCCCATGATCGAATCGCCAGACACGCTCATCCCGTCTTTGGTGACTTCGGCAGTGGCGTCAAACTCTTCTACCACCTCAACAAATTTCGCCGAGGCGCGGGCGTGAAGCCCTTTTTCGTTGACGATTTTCAAGCGCCGTTCGGTCATGGATGGTCCCCTTCGGCGCCCAGATCTAGGCTGTTGATGTATTTGCGCCCCGCATCCAGCGCAAGGGAAACCGCGTCTTGGACCGCCAATTGCCGCGACTTGGCCAGCTTTATCAGCATCGGCAAATTCGCGCCGTACATGATACGGCGATTGCGCGCGCAACAGGCCAACAACGACAGGTTCGACGGCGAGCCGCCAAACATATCGGTCACAATAACAACGCCGCCCCCGGTATCAACGGTATCGGCGGCGGTGCAAATCTCGGCTTGTTTGGACGCGCGGTCGTGATCTTCCTCAATCGCCACGGCGATCATGTGGTGTTGCTTGCCCACGACGTGTTCAACCGCCGAAAGATATTCGCGCGCAAGCCCCCCATGGGCCACAATGACAATGCCAATCACACCTGTTTCACCTTTGTCCCCGCCTCAGTACCTGTTGCGGGCATAGCGGTTGCCCTGCGTTCCAACTCCCGGTGACGTTTTGCCACTGGCCAGCCTGCGGTTGCAAGACGCGTTGCGATAAGTTCCGTAACGGCAACCGAGCGGTGTTGCCCCCCGGTACATCCAAATCCGATGGCAAGATGGGTTTTGCCTTCATCCATCTGCGCGGGCAGCAAAAACAGGATCAAATCGGTAATTTTCGCGATAAATTCGGCAAAGCGAGGGTCGGTTTCGATATGCGCCACCACCTGCGCGTCGCGGCCGTCCAGCGTGCGCAGGGCGGCGACCCAATGCGGATTGCGCAAAAAACGGCAATCAAACACCATGTCGATGCCGCGCGGCACCCCGCGTTTGTACGAAAATGATTGGAGCGACACCGCAAGGCCCGCATCTTGGGTACTGCCAAACCACTGCGCCACCTCGGCCCGCAGATCATGCGGCGACATTTCGGTTGTTTCGATCAGATGGTCGGCGCGGGCGCGGATCGGGGCCAAAAGATCCACTTCGCGCGCGATGCCGATCATGGGCGTGCCATCAGGGGCCATAGGATGGCGACGGCGGGTCTGGGAGAATCGGCGGATCAGTTCATCCTCGGCGCAGTCGAGATAGATGACGCTGAGGGACACGCGCGGATCGACATGCAGACGGTCGATGAGTTCGATCAGGGCGGTCGCGTTGAAATCGCGATTACGCGCATCAAGACCCAAGGCGATCGGGCGACCCAGACTTTCGCCCTCTATCAGCCGCGGAACGAGAGACAAGGGAAGATTGTCGATGACCTCATAGCCCATATCCTCCAGCGCATTGATCGCCGTGCTGCGCCCGGCGCCGGACGGTCCGGTGACGAACACCACGCGATGCTCAAAGATTTGGGAGGCTTGGGTCATTTTGGGTCGTTTGGTCCCGGAAAGGTCAGCGGTTTTTTACGAAGTATTTGTAAGATACCAAAAGGAAAGTGCCGAGATGTTGCCCCAAATACAAGGGCAATCGGCACATTCAGCAAGGTGTGATGCCGTTTGGGGGGGAGGCGTTCGGTCACAGCTTGGTCAAGATCGACAATCAGGCAAATTTCGGCGCGATCCACCGGGTCGGCGGGCAAAAGGCCCAAACCGCGCGCCTCTATCAGCCCATGGATGGCGGGGGGGCAGGTGGCGATCAGGGTACGCCCTTGCCGGGTCACGATGGTGCGATCATCGGCCACAAGCCGGGCACCATAGGCCATGAGTTCCAGCCCAAGTGCAGATTTGCCCGCGCCCGACGCGCCAAGGATCAGCACGCCGCGCCCGTCCAGCGCCACGCAAGTTGCGTGCAAGAGTGTCTGCGTTGGGTCTTGGGGGTGTTGCATCCGCGCGCCCCGCCTGTACTGGGATTAGACGGGCAAGCCGACGACGAAACGCGCGCCCAGCGGTTCCGAGGTGATGTCGGCCGAAGTGGGGCGGATGTTTTCGGCCCAGATCACGCCGCCATGCGCCTCTACGATTTGCTTGGAGATCGCAAGGCCAAGACCCGAATGGTCGCCAAACTGTGCCACCGGGCGTTCAGAATAAAACCGTTTGAACACCTTGGTCAGCGCTTGTTCAGGAATGCCGGGGCCAGTGTCTTCGACGACGATCAGCACACGATTTTCGCGGCGGCGCGCCCAGACGCGGACTGCATCGCCTTCCTCGCAGAAGGAGACGGCATTGGTGATCAAATTGACGAACACCTGCGCAAGTCGGCCTTCAAGCCCGCCAATGACGATGGGTTCGTCAGGCAGGTCGGTGATGAAATCAACGCCCTTCTTTTTGGCCTGTTCCCCCAAGTAGTCCGACAAATTACGCAATGTTTTGATAAGGTTAAATTCTTCTTCCTCTTCCTTGACCAGCTCACTGTCCAAGCGCGAAGCGTTGGAAATATCGCTGACCAAACGGTCGAGGCGGCGCACGTCATGCTCGATCACATCGAGCAATTTTTCACGATGTTCTTCCTTTTTAACCATGCGCAAGCTGCCCACGGCCGAGCGAAGGCTGGCGAGCGGGTTTTTGATTTCATGGCTGACGTCGGCTGCGAATTGTTCATTGGCATCAATGCGGTCGTAAAGGGCTGCGACCATGCCGCGCATGGCAACCGACAAACGCCCGATTTCATCAGGACGGGCGGCCAGATCCGGGATACGCACCCGGCCCGGTGCCATTTTGCGGGCATCGCGGTCGCGGCCCAATTCTGCTGCGGCGGCAAGATCGGACAAGGGGTTGGCGATGGTCGAGGCCAGAACAAGGCTGAGGCCGATGGACACCAGAAGCGCGATCACGAACATCTGCAAGATTTGTTCGCGTTCATGGCGCACCAGCCGGTCAATTTCGCCTTCAGCCGAGGTGAGGGCCACAACGCCAAGCACCTCTCCCGCGCTCCAGATCGGGGTGGCGACTGAAAACAACGTGCCGCCGCCGGCATCCTTGGCCATGTTGGAACTGGTTTGCCCTGTCAAAGCCGCCTGAAAACCGTTGCGCGCAAGGCTTTCGGAATTGACCTTGGCCTGACCGCGTTCAGGGCCTGTTAGAACGCTGGACACTGCTTCCCAAACGCTGTTCAGGAAATCCGTGATGAGGGTTGATTTCGGTGTTGAATCAATGGGGTAACTGCGCGCCTTGCCTTCTTGGGCGCCGATAACCTTGCCTGTTTTATCAAAGACAAAGGCATCCACGCCGGGTGCGATGGTCACGACTGCCAAGGTTCTGGCGACATCAATTCCCGCGGGATCATCAAGTGCGACCGTCGTCAGGCCAGTGAGTTGGCTTTCAAACACATCGGCGACCAGTTCAGCCTCGGTCACCAAACCTTGTTCGCGCTGGGTGACAAGGCTGTCGCGGAACGGGTTCATAAACAGAACACCGGCGACCAAAATAACCAAGGCCATCATGTTGAAAATGATGATTTTGCGCGCCAAAGGAGAGCGATTCAGCGCAACGATGCCGCGCCGACCGCGAAACCCCCGAAGCTCTGGCTCGACCAGATCTTCGGGTGCTGTCCAATCCTCACCCAGCAAGACGTCACCGCTGTTGCGGTCTTTGACGACCTTACGCGGGACTACTTTGGTGATTTGCGGCGCAGTGGTCATAGCGGCACGTCACTCTTCATTATAGCGGTAGCCGATGCCATAAAGCGTTTCGATCGCCGAAAAATCATCATCGGCGGTACGCATTTTCTTACGCAAACGCTTGATATGACTGTCGATTGTACGATCGTCGACATAGACCTGATCATCATAGGCTACGTCCATCAACTGATCGCGGCTTTTCACAAAACCAGGGCGTTGGGCCAGGGCTTGAAGCAACAGGAATTCAGTGACGGTAAGGGACACATCATTGCCCTTCCAGGCCACTGCATGGCGCAGCGGGTCCATGCGCAAATGACCACGCTCCATAACCTTGGTTTCTTCGGTCACGGCCACTTCATTGGTGGCAATCGCCTCTTGGCGGCGCAACAGGGCGCGGATGCGTTCGACCAACAGACGCTGCGAAAACGGCTTTTTCACATAGTCATCGGCGCCCATCCGCAGGCCCAAAACCTCATCAATCTCATCATCTTTGGAGGTCAGGAAAATCACTGGCATGCTGGTTTTTTGCCGCAACCGTTGCAGCAAATCCATCCCATCCATGCGCGGCATCTTAATGTCCAGCACGGCCATATCAGGCAAGCGGCGGTTGAAGGCGTCCAGCGCGGATTGACCGTCATTATATGTCTCAACTTCGAAACCCTCTGCCTCCAGAGTCATCGAAACCGACGTCAGAATATTTCTGTCGTCGTCCACAAGGGCGATCCTTGACATGGGTGTTTTCCCTATACTGCTCATTGTTATTTTTTTCCATTTTCACTTTTTCGCATCAAAGAATCAACTGCAATCTGCGAATCACCCGTCAAGACCCCTTTAGTTGACAACAAAAAACCGAATGAATGACTAATTTGCCTCACTTGAGCATTTTGGAGAAATTGGTTGCGCTAACGTCAACTTGGTTGCGCTAACTGTGCCAAAGCGTCCTGTTCCATATCTAAAGCGCCGTGCTATAGGCAAATTGTCGGCCTCGGCTCCGGGGGCGACCGGATCGCGGATTGAAGACCGCGCCCCGCTTCAAAACCCAAAACTTGTCGCATCATCGGCATCGGGAGCTTGCACTAGATGAACACAGGACGCGTAAACCCAAGCCAAACGCTTGAAAATCAGGGCATCACTGGGCTGGGAACAGTTCACTATAACCTGATCGAACCCGCTTTGATTGAGGCTGCCATTGCAGGCAGCGAAGGAAAGCTGGGGATTGGCGGGGCTTTCCTTGTCTCGACCGGGCAATTTACCGGGCGGTCCCCCAAGGATAAATTTGTTGTCCGCACCCCAACAGTCGAAAAGACGATCTGGTGGGAAAACAATGCGCCGATGACGGTTGAGGCGTTTGATGCGCTGCGCGCCGATATGCTGGCCCATATGAAGGGGCGCGATTATCACGTGCAGGATTTGTACGCGGGCGCCGATGCGGACCACCGTTTAGATGTGCGCGTGGTGGCGGAATTGGCGTGGCACGGGCTGTTTATCCGCCATATGCTGCGCCGCCCGGCGCGCGAAGAGCTGGACAGTTTTGTGCCGGAATGGACAATCATCAACTGCCCCAGCTTCAAGGCCGATCCGGCGCGGCACGGATGCCGTACGGAAACGGTGATCGCGATGAACTTTGACCGCCGCGAGATTTTGATCGCGAATACCGAATATGCGGGCGAGAATAAGAAGTCGGTGTTTACATTGCTGAACTATCTGTTGCCCGACAAGGGCGTGATGGCGATGCATTGCTCGGCCAATCATGCGGTGGACGACCCGGATGATGCGGCAGTATTTTTTGGCCTGTCGGGCACGGGTAAAACCACGCTTTCGGCAGATCCTGCGCGTACGCTGATTGGCGATGATGAGCATGGTTGGTCCGAGAAAGGCACCTTCAACTTTGAAGGCGGGTGTTATGCCAAGACGATCAATCTGCGGGCCGAAGCGGAACCGGAGATTTATGCGACAACCCACCGCTTTGGTACGGTGATTGAGAATATGGTCTATGATCCAGAAACGCTGGAGCTGGATTTTGACGATGACAGCCTGACCGCGAACATGCGCTGCGCCTATCCTTTGGAGGCGATTTCGAACGCGTCTGAAACAGGCTTGGGCGGGCACCCCAAGAATATCATCATGCTGACCTGTGATGCTTTTGGAGTTTTGCCACCCATTGCCAAGCTGACGTCGGCGCAGGCGATGTATCATTTCCTATCCGGGTTCACATCAAAAGTGGCGGGGACCGAGCGGGGCGTGACGGAGCCTACACCGACGTTTTCGACCTGTTTTGGCGCGCCGTTCATGCCGCGCCGGCCGGAAGTTTATGGCAAGCTGTTGCAGGCCCAGATTGCGGCGCATGGGGCAACCTGTTGGCTGGTGAATACCGGCTGGACGGGGGGGGCCTATGGGACAGGGTCGCGGATGCCTATTCGGGCGACGCGGTCGTTGTTGACGGCGGCGCTGGATGGGACGCTGATCACGGGCGAATTTCGCCGCGATCCGAACTTTGGGTTTGAGGTGCCGGTGTCAGTTTCGGCTGTGGCCGATGTTTTGCTGGACCCGCGCCGGACCTGGGCGGATCCCGAGGCTTATGACGCCCAAGCGGCGAAATTGGTGCGGATGTTTGCCGATAACTTTGGTCAATATGTGCCCTATATTGATGATGACGTGAAAGCGGCGGCGATTTGAGATTGAGGGCCGGGGGATTTGTTTTCCCCGGCCTGCCCGGTTTCGAAGCCAAGATTTAGGTATTTTTGCCAAGATGAAATGGCGCGGGCGGGAGTTTTTCCGCGCGCGGACATTATTGCAAATAATTGATATTGCTTGATATTCGTTATTTTGTTAACCGAATTTTAATGCGGTCACAGGCCTGCGGCGCGGCGGACCAGGTTTAGGCCTGCCAGCACCAAAAGCGCCTGGGTCCACCAGCGAAAGCGGGCATGATCCAGGGTGGCGCCTGCTCGGATGCCGAGTGCCATGCCGAGTGCGGCGGGAACGACGAGGGCTGCGGAGAAGGCGGCATTTGGGCCGGTGACCACGCCAGAGTTGATATGGGCCGAGAGCAACATCACTGCCCCAAGCATGAAAATCATACCTTGGACGCGCAGCATTTCACGCTTTTGCGCGCCGATGGACATAAGATAGACGATCAGCGGTGGTCCCCAGACGCCCGAAATGCCACCGTAAATCCCTGCGACCACGCCGAGCAACCATTCGGCGCGGGTTTGGTGTTCGAGTTTGATCGCCAGCGAGCGCCCCATCAGTTGCAGCAAGGCATAGAGGGTGATTGGCACGCCCAAAAGGGCAAGGAACAAGGGTTGCGGGATGTCGCGGACAAATTGCGCCGAGATGGCGATAAAGATCACGGTCGCCAGCAAGAACCGCCAGAATTTGCGCACGGAAAGGACAAATTCGGTTGGGCCGTCGCGCAAGGCTTGGCTGAGGTTGGTGACAAGGGTGGGGAAGATGAGGCCGGAAAGAGCCACCTCGGGCGGCAAAAAGCTGGAGAACGCCGAAATCATAATCATCGGCATGGCAAAGCCCACCGCCCCTTTGACAAAGCCCGCGAACAGCGTGACAGCGAGGACTATGGCAAAGATATAGGCGGTTTGACCTGCCATGATGCTGCTGAGAATATCCATGATGCCTTGGCCTTTTGCGGTGTTTTCCTGTGCATAGCGGGCCGGGGCGCGGAATGCGATTGTTTTCAGCCGGACTTTGGCCCAGTATTTTGCCTTTCGTCAGGGGCTTGCTATGCCCTTACCCCGCCCTAGATTGTTCGCGACACAATCGGTCGCTTGGCGCGGCCATATTGAAATCTTGTTGCGCTGCAAGTGCAAAGGCCTTAAACCCTTTGCAAGTGCAGCATTTAGCAAAAATCGGAGCAAACCATGGCCCATGATGGACAACCTTTCGCCGAGAACGACAGCCCTATTTTGGGTGATTTGTTGGGCGTAGCCGCAGCTGCCTTGCCCGAAGTGACCGCCCTTTTTGAACAAGGGCGCGAGGCGTTGCGGAGCATGGTGACGGTGGGTGGCAAGGTGTCGGGGGCAGCGCTTGAGGCCAATCAGGTGGCAGCGCATACGCTAAGCTGGCTTGCGACCTATTCGGAAAGCCTTGTGCAGATGCGGGCCTGGGCGGGCAAGCTGGCCGAGACAGGCAAGCTGGGCGATATGGAGCGGTTGCTGCTGCAAATTGGGTTTGGCGAGTATTTGGCGCAGATTTCGGGTGGGATTCCGATGTCGCAAGGAGAAATCGCGCGCATTGGCGATTTGGGGCTGACTTGGGTGCCGGGCGAGGCTGCGGCGCGGTTGATTGCTTTGGGCAATTCGCAGGCGGCGCGGACGGCTTTGGTTGCGTTGATGCAAGACAACCACGGGCGCGCGACCTTTGGCGCCAGTGGTTTGGACGAAGAATTGGAGATGATCCGCGACCAGTTCCGCCGCTTTGCCGATGAAGAGGTGACGCCGCACGCGCATGGCTGGCATTTGCGCGATGAGCTGATCCCGATGGAGGTGATCGACAAGCTGGCCGAAATGGGCGTGTTTGGCCTGACGATCCCGGAAAACCTTGGCGGGTTTGGCCTGTCCAAAGCGTCGATGGTGGTGGTGAGCGAGGAATTGTCGCGCGGGTATATCGGTGTGGGGTCGCTGGCCACGCGCACCGAAATTGCCGCCGAGTTGATCTTGTGCGGTGGGACGGATGAGCAGAAATCGCAGTGGTTGCCGAAGCTGGCGAGCGGTGAAATTTTGCCAACGGCGGTATTTACCGAACCTAACACCGGGTCGGATTTGGGGGCTTTGCGCACGCGGGCCGTTAAGGATGGCGAGGATTGGTCGGTGACGGGCAACAAGACCTGGATCACCCATGCCGCGCGCACCCAAGTGATGACCTTGCTGGCGCGAACCGACCCTGACACCACGGATTATCGCGGGTTGTCGATGTTTTTGGCGGAAAAAGAGGCCGGGACCGATGCGGTGCCGTTCCCGACACCCGGCATGACGGGCGGCGAGATTGAGGTGCTGGGCTACCGCGGGATGAAGGAATATGAGCTGGCCTTTGACGGGTTTGCCGTGAAGGGGGAAAACCTGCTTGGCGGGGTTCCCGGCCAAGGGTTCAAGCAGTTGATGCAGACGTTCGAATCCGCGCGTATCCAGACCGCCGCACGGGCGATTGGTGTGGCGCAGAATGCGCTTGAGGTGGGGATGCAATACGCCATTGACCGCAAGCAGTTCGGCAAGTCGCTGATCGCGTTTCCGCGTGTTTCCGGCAAGCTGGCGATGATGGCGGTCGAGATTATGATCGCGCGGCAGTTGACGTATTTCAGCGCTTGGCAAAAGGATCACGACAAGCGCTGTGATCTGGAGGCCGGGATGGCCAAGCTGCTCGGCGCGCGGGTGGCTTGGGCGGCGGCGGACAATGCGTTGCAGATCCATGGTGGGAATGGGTTTGCGTTGGAGTATCAGATCAGCCGGATTTTGTGCGATGCGCGGATTTTGAGCATCTTTGAAGGTGCTGCCGAGATCCAAGCGCAGGTGATTGCGCGGCGGTTGCTGGATTAAAGCGGGCTATTCGCCCGGAACGGCGCGCCCATGTGACGGGCGCGGCGTGCCTAAGCGGGGGTGGAGTTTGGTGGCGACAGCCACGCAGCCCACCATCGCCGCACCTGCCACCGCAAAGACGGCCGGCAGCGGCGCCACCAGCAGCACAAGCCACGCCGTGCCGGGGGTCAAGATGCCCGAGACATCGCGGAAGCTGGAGTAGATAGCCGCCATTTCTGTGCGCTCGGACGGTTTTACGGCCATGAGGAACGGCAGGCCACCGACCACGTCCAGCACGACCAGCATGATGGACCCCGACATCATCATCCCCACCGCGACCCAAGGCAAGGGCGCGGTAAGCGCCGAGCCGAGGAAGGCCAAGCCGCAGAGCGCAAAAGCCCCCCGCACCGCGCGGCGCACGGTTATGCGGTTGACCACGCGCAGCATCAAAGGGGTTAGAAACAGCAAGGCGTTGGACATTGACAGCACCACGCCGCCAACCTTGTCGCCCAAGCCGTTTTCAATGCAAAAGATCGGCAGGTAGACGACATAGATCCACCAGCCGCAGGACCGGACCACCGCAAACAGCCAACCGGCGATGAGCCTTGGTTGCACGAAAAACCGGCCCAGAAACGCAAACGGGTTGATGGCGGGGCGGCGCGCGCGGCTGATTTGCTTGCCATTGCCAAGGCGCAAGATCCAAAAGGTGGTCAGCAGCGCCATGCCGAATGCGCCTGCGGCCAAGAACGGCAAGGGGGCCCAGACCTCTCGCAGCCAGACGCCAAGCAACGGGCCAATCGCCCAAGGGGTCGCCGCAAAGACCATGTTCATCGACTGGGCCTTGCCGAGATTTGACCGCTCAATATAATCCAGCACATAGGCGTTAAAGCAGACAAAGGTGGTCGCCGTAGCGCCGGCATTGGCCATCAAAGCCAGTGACACCGACAAAGGGCTGCCATGAATGGCCAACGCCGCGCCCAGCAAATAGAGCAATGTGCCCAGCGTATACATCCAGCGGCGCGGAATAAACCGGGTGGCCCAAGGCACCATCAGCCCCAAAAACAGCGAGGCAAGACCTGCGATAAAATAGACCTCGCTGACAGATTCGGCATTGCCCAGCGCGTCGTAGACCGTCAGCGGCATCACCGAGATCAGCATCCCGCGCACCGACGCATCCAACCCCGCCAGCAAAGCAAAGTCGCGCACTTTGGGAACCGGGCTGTGGCGCAGCAAAACCGGCATATACTTATTCGCCATAAAAAGTCGCTTCCTTGGTCGTTACCCCGTTTTGCGCTTTGTCCTAGGGCCATGTCTTGGCTCTGCGCGACAAAGGCGGCCAAAAACGACATGGCGTGCCGCGAATGGTTAGCGGGGGCTGCGGGCCTGCATCAGCACCTCTTGGGCCAGTGTGCCTGCCTCTGCCACCCATGCCGCGCGGGTCGCATCCGTGCTGGGGACCAAAGGCGCAAAGGTTTTGCGGGTCACACGGGCCATGCTGCAAAAGCCCAAGATGCAGTCGCGCCAAATCCGGTCCAGCGGATCGCCAAAGCGCGCCGCCTCACGCGCAGGGGGCGTGTTTGAGGTGTTGAGGATCAAGGCCGCGCGCAAAGGCAGCAGGCCAATCGCCTCACCCTCCTTGGTCAGGCCATAGGCCGCGTCCAGCGCAAACACCCGGTCAATCCAACCTTTCAAAATGGCGGGCGGCATACCCCACATCACCGGATGCACCACGGCCAAAAGGTCAGCCGAGGTCAGGTCTGCGATATGGCGGCGCACCGTTGGGTCATCGCTGGGCGCACCGCGCGCCTCTGCCCCGGTCAGGCACGGGTCAAAGGGCTGCGTTGCAAGGTCATGGACGGTCACATCCACGCCTGCTTGCCGCCATCTTTGGGCAACCTTCTGCGCCAGCGCATGGTTAAAACTATTTGGCGCAGGGTGGCCGATGACAACTAGGGCTTTCATTTTGGTTTTCCCAGCAAGGTGATCAGGCGGGTGCGCGCCTCGGGCAAGGGGCGGCCCATCAGGCCTTCGGTCAATTCGCGGGCCAAAAAATGGCCGGTGATTGCCAACCCTTGGGTGATTTCCAAAGGCGATGCAGGCCCCTGCCCCATCAAACACTGCGGCAACGGAAACAGACGATCCGCCCAATCGCCGGCCCCTTTGCGGCTGACCGCGCGCCCGGTTTTGGGGCTGACAAAGGCCAAATCCTCGCGGCTGCCGGTGGCCGCACAGCGTGACAGGTCAAGGCCAAACCCCAACTCCTCCAGCAGTATCATTTCCCAGCGCAAGTAGAGTGCGGGCCAATCGGGATCATGCTCCAAAGCGGCCAGCAAATGCATCGTCGCGCGCCACACCGTGGGATGGGCTTGGCGTTCAGGCAAGGCCACGCGCAGCATGGCGCAAATCGCGCTCAGGCCCGCCAGTGCCAAACGGTCGTCCATCAGGCCCGCGCGGCTTTGCAAAGGTTCCACGCTATAGCTGCCGATATGGTCTTCCAACCGCGCGCGCCATGTCACGGCAAGTTGGGTGCCGGGTTGCAGGGTTGCCGCCTGTTTGCGCGACCCACCACCGCGCACAACACCGGCGTGGCGACCATGGCTTGCGGTAAACACCTCGATGATGGCCGAGGATTCACCATGCGCGCGCATGGCAATCAGCACCCCTTCATCTTGCCATTCCATCACGGCGTTTCCAGTCCTTGGCGACCGGGCCTGTGGCGCGGCGGCGACAAGACCGCCGTCACTCCGCCAGCCCGTCTTCATCCAGCAAATGGCGGCCATTGCGGTCTTCAACCTCAATCACCCACAGATCGCGGTCAAATTGGCGCTGGCGGGTGATGGCGGCGTCAACATCGGCCTCGGCCCCTTCGGCCAACACGACCCAAGCGCGGTTGCCCGACATCAGATCAAAGCTGCGCTGATAGGCGCGCGCTGTGCCGTTCAGCGGGCATTGTTTCACCAATACCGCCCCGGCCGTCGCATCACCATGCGCTGTGACAAAGGCAGGGATGCCCGCCAGTTCCAACCGCTTCAAATAGGCGCGCACCCAGAAATCCGCTGTCAGACGCGTGGCCATGCCTTGCCCTTTTTCTGTTTACAAATATCCATCAAACAGTGCCGCAAACACGAGCATTGGTAAAGTAAGCGTCAGTTCCCGTCCTTGAATTCAAGACCCATTTCAGAATAGCGCTCCGGCTCTTCCAGCCAATTTGGCCGCACTTTGACCTGCAAGAACAAATGCACCGGGCGGCCCAAAAACTCCATCAGATCGACGCGCGCGGCTTGGCCGACGGATTTGATGGTTTCGCCTTTGTTGCCAAGAACGATGCCTTTGTGGCCATCGCGGGCGACATAGACCAGCTGGTCAATCCGGGTGGACCCGTCTTTGCGGTCTTCCCATTTCTCGGTTTCCACGGTCAACTGATACGGCAATTCTTCGTGCAGGCGCAGGGTCAGTTTTTCGCGGGTAATCTCTGCGGCGATCATGCGCATGGGCAGATCAGCGATTTGATCTTCGGGATAGAACCACGGGCCTTTCGGCAACTCACCCGCCAGCCATTCGCGCAGCTTGTCAACGCCGTAGCCTTTTTCAGCGGAAATCATAAAGGTTTCGGCAAAGGGAAAGGCGTCGTTCAGTTTTTGGGACAGGGCCAGCAGAACCTCGGCCTTGACCCGGTCAATTTTATTGATGGCCAGCGCCACTTTTTGGCCCTTTGGGATACGGTCGCGCATGCTGTCGATGATGGCGGCGGTGCCTTCGGTCAGGCCGCGGTGCGCCTCGATCAGCAAGACGATCACATCGGCATCGGCGGCCCCGCCCCAAGCCGCGGCAATCATCGCGCGGTCAAGGCGGCGGCGCGGACGAAACAGGCCGGGGGTGTCAACGAACACGATTTGTGCCGAGCCTTGCATGGCGATGCCGCGAATGCGGGCGCGGGTGGTTTGCACCTTATGCGTCACAATCGACACTTTGGATCCGACCATGCGGTTCAAAAGGGTGGATTTGCCGGCATTGGGTTCACCGATAAGGGCAACAAAGCCTGCGCGGGTGTTGCCATCGCCGCCAACGGGGCCGGTTTCTTGGCTGGTTCCCGGACCTGTGGGCGGGGTTGGTTTGGTGTCGTCGGTCATCTGTCTTGCTCCATCCGGGCCAAGAGGGCGCGGGCTGCGGCCTGTTCGGCGGCGCGTTTCGTTCCGGCGGATGCCGTTTCTTGTTCAGTATTGTCCAGCCGGACGGCAACCGTAAAGATGGGTTGATGATCAGGGCCGGAGCGGGCTTGTTCGGTATAGCTGGGCGGCGACATGCCACGGGCCTGCGCCCATTCTTGCAAGGCGGTTTTGGGGTCGCGGGCATCTTCTTTGACGCTGGCAATGCGGCCTGCCCACAGCCGGGTGATCAGGGCGCGGGCCGCATCAAAGCCACCATCGACATAAACAGCGGCGATAATCGCCTCTAACGCGTCACCTAGCAGGGCCTCTTTGCGCCGACCGCCTGACATCATTTCGGACCGGCCCAGTTTCAGCACCTCGCCCAAGCCTATGTCGCGGGCAACATCGGCGCAGGTTTCTTTGCGCACCATAGCGTTAAAGCGCGGGGCGAGCAGGCCTTCGGCAGCATTCAGGTCGGCGGTCAGCAGCGCCTCGGCCATCACCAGACCCAGCACGCGGTCGCCCAGAAATTCAAGGCGCTGATTGTCGGGGCGGGTGGGAGAGGAGAGCGAGGCGTGGGTCACAGCCTCAACCAGAATTTCTGGGTTGGCAAAGTGGTGGCCCAAGCGGCCCTCAAAAGCGCGAAGATCGGCGGAAAGCTTCATTCGACCGCCCTCCAATACCGGCCAGCGCGCCATGTGGGGATATCAAGGAGCGACCCACCAGCGGACGAAAACACAATGCGCGCGACGGGGCCTGCGACGTTTTCAAACGGTACAAGGCCCAAGCCGCCAATGGCGGGATCAAAGCGGCTGTCAAAAGAGTTGTCGCGGTTGTCGCCCATAAAGAACAGATGGCCCGGCGGTATGGTTTGGGGCGCTGTGGTATCAGAGGCCGCCGTGTCGGTGATGTTCAAAACCATGTAGCTGCGCCCATTTGGCAAGGTTTCGCGGGCTTGGGTTTTCAGGCAATCGTCGCCTGTACCTTGCAAGATTTGCTGGCAACGCGGGCTGTGGCCTGTGGGGCCTTGGGGCGCTGTGCTTTCGATGAAGGGGGCTTGCGGATCTTGAGGCAAGGGGGTGCCGTTCAGGACCACTTGGCCCGATTGCATTTGCACCGTATCCCCCGGCAGGGCGATCAGGCGTTTGATGAAATCGGTTTTGGTAACGGGGTGACGAAACACCACCACATCACCGCGCTGCAAGGTTTCGGCGCTGCCAAACGGCACGAGGATATAATCGCCCACCAGCAAACTGGGTTTCATGCTGCCGCTGGGAATCCAATAGGCGCCCACGAACAGGCGCGCGCAGCACAAGGCCGCAAAACCCCAAAGGGCTGCATAGCCTGCGCGTTGCGCCCATAAATGGCCCGGTGGCGTAAAGCTGCCGGGGCGTGGGCGCAGGGTGTTGATCGCGCCGGTGGCCAAAGTGCCGACCATAGGAATGATGCTGACCAGCGACCAATAGCCCGAACGGCCCGCATCATGCAGGCGCTGCACAACGGCTATGGTCTGAATGGCGGTCAACAGCCCGAGCAGGGGGAAAAACCAGCGCGCCACATCGGGGCGCTTGCTGGCGAGCGCGAAGAACGCAAGCGTGGCCAAAGTGCAGATGCCAAAAACCAACCAGCCCCGCTTGCGCGAGGCTGTGCCGTTCATATCAAAAACTGATCTGAAAAGGCTTTGGTTTGACGTCATGCGCAGGCCAGCTTCATTGAGGGTCACTCAACCGCTTTGAATAAGCGGTCGGGGCGCCATGTCCAAAAGTAGAACAAGGACGTACCCGCAGATGAGAACATCACACGGTCGGCCCGGCCAATCAGGTTGTCAGCAGGAACAAAGCCTACACCACCACGTGATTGGGCCACACGGCTGTCTTGGGAATTGTCACGGTTGTCGCCCATGAAAAAGTAATTGCCAGCAGGCACGGTGAACACATCGGTATTGTCAGACGCGCCATTGGTATCAATGTTCAAAACCGCATGCTCGCGGCCACCCGGCAAGGTTTCGATATAGCGCGACTTCAGACAATCCGCGCCGATGCCCAGCACGCCGTTTGAGTTTTCACAGCGCGGCAAATGACCGATCGGGCCTTGGTAATCGTTGACCTCAGAAAACTGCCCATCAGGGGTTTGCGGGACCAAAGTGCCGTTCAGAATAATCTCACCGCCTCGCATTTGCACGGTATCGCCCGGCAGACCGATCAAGCGCTTGATATAGTCCGATCCGTTGACGGGGTGGCGAAACACCACCACATCGCCACGCTCGGGTTCAGAAAACAGCAGACGCCCCGAAACCGGACACATCGCAAAGGGACAGGAATACTTGGAATAGCCATAGGCCATTTTGTTGACGAAGATAAAATCGCCAATCAGCAACGTGTCTTTCATCGACCCCGACGGGATCCAGAAGGGTTGAAAGAACAAGGTGCGGAAAATGCCTGCAATAAGCAGAGCATAGACGATTGTCTTGATCGTCTCGACGATGCCGCCTTCGGAGTTTGCCTTGCTGGCCATAGTCTTTTGCCCTTTGCTGCTTTGCGGCGCTACATGCGCGCGGGGGCGGGGGGAGTCAAGTCGGCTGGCG
>CBDTUV010000026.1:0-16137 GCA_965363575.1 uncultured Pseudorhodobacter sp.
AGCTCTTCCTTGGCCTCATCAATGCCCGCCACGTCATCAAACGTCACGCGGCCATTCTTTTCCGTCAACAACTTGGCCTTGGATTTGCCAAAGCCCATCGCCCCACCTTTACCGCCGCCTTGCATGCGGTTCATGAAGAAAATCCAAATGCCGATCAGCACAAGGAACGGCAACCACAGCGACAGCAGGCTGAAAAAGCCCGACTGCTCTTGCGCTTTGGCCACCACTTCTACCTCTTTGGCGATCAGCCGGTCGGTCACATCCTCACCTTGCGGTTTGATAACAGTGAAATCTTTGCCGTCCTTGCCGCGCACGGTGATTTTCTCACCGTCGAGCGTCACACTGGCCACTTCGCCCGCATCAACCCGGTCAATAAAGTCGGAATACGACACCGACCGCTGCGACGTCGTTGTTTGCCCACCGTTGAACAGGTTGAACAAGGCCAGGATCAAGACCAACAAGACGACCCAAAATGCTATATTTCGTGCATTTCCCACGAAGTTTCTCCTTCACGCGCCGCACCAAAACGGGTTCGCAGCTTTGAGCATAAGATAGCCATAAGTTTCAGGTGTTCAATGCGATAGTACAAATTCATCGAACGGCGCGACAATCCGCGCGCTAAAATCTGCCTCAAACCCTGCCAATGGGGCCGCGATCAACAGCTCATCATACCACACCGCAGGCGATACCAGCAGCGAATCCTTGCTATAACCGGTCGTTTTCCAGCTTTTACACTGGCGCACCCCGTCGGCCCCCAGCGCACGCACCACTTGCCCCGCAGCAAACGGCCCGTCCACGCGCCAGCGCCCATCCCACAAGCTGCCGGGGGCGCAAACCAGCCCCGCCACCGCTTTGGGCTCTCGCACGACGCGAAAAACGTTTGCTGACATGCGAATTCGGCACCCGGCAAAGGTTGCATCCCGACCATGGTCAATCGCCATCAGCACGCGCCCCACGCCTGAACCGCGCGGAACGTAGCCTGCCCCCGATATCCAGCGCAACGCTGCGATCAACAATCGCCTTTGTACCTCTGGCACACATAGGCGCCATTCTTTTAGGTCAAACTCCACCTCCCCTGCCCGTTCGAAACACAGTTTCGCAGCCGCATTACCAGTCGCGACCAAAACCGCAGCCCGCGCCGCTGCAAGGTTCGTCACAACCTGATTCAACGTCCCCACCGTGATCCCCAAAGGTTGCAAAACCTTTAACGCCTGCCGGGTTTTGACCCTTAAAAAACGGTCATTGTCATTGCTGGGGTCATCTACCCACCCAACCCCGTGCCGCTCCAAATAGCGGCGCAAATCCGCGCGCGGCACGGCCAAAAACGGGCGCGCAAACCGCACACACCCTTGCCTCCAGCCGGTTTGCATGCCTACCAATCCATCAATCCCGGCGCTCCGCGCCAGTTCCATCACAAAGGTTTCGGCTTGGTCATCCGCCGTATGCCCCAGATAAATAAGGGAAATTCCCTGCGCGACAGCCCAATCAGCCATCAACCCATAGCGCGCGCGCCGGGCGGCATCCATCAGGTTGCCTGCAACCGCGCCATGGTCCCAGCGCAGCACTTGATGTGGCACCCCCAGCCCCGCACAAACCTTCGCCACAGCTGCGGCCTCGGTCACAGCCTCGGCCCGCAACCCGTGATCCACGGTTACCGCGTGAAGTAGAACGCCCCTATGCCGCGCCACGGCCGCCATCACATGCAACAAGGCCATGGAATCAGAACCACCCGAAACCGCAACAGCGGCTCGGGTGGGGTTTTCGTCTGAAAGCGCAAATGCCGCGATCCGGGCCAAATCTGCGTCAGGCCCAAATTGCAGCAACCAATCCTCGCCTACTGGCACCCCAACCCCGACGCGGCAAGCATCGCCTCGGCCGCGGCCGGATCGGCCGGAAAGCGCACTCCAACCTCTTGCAAGGTTACGCAAGCCTCGGGCCCTTGCCCCAAAGTGGCCAGCGCTTGGCCCACCTTCAACAACGCTTGCGGTGCCACCGGCCCCGTCATATCGCCAGAAAACGATTCCAGCCACGCCCGCGCCGCATCAGATGTCTCGCCCAACTGCGCCAGCGCATCACCGCGATAATATTGCGCCTGCGCGGTCAAGGGCCCGCCCGTATAGGTCTGGGCAAAGGTCGCAAAGAGGTCCGCGGCGGCGCGAAAGTCACCTTGACCGAGCACCTCCTTGGCCCGGTCAAAATCCGTCTGCTCATTGGTTGCAAGCGATCCACCACCGCCCAAAGATGGCACAGCTGGCGCAACCGGGGCCAATGCCCCCGTATCACCGCCCAAAGTCGGTGTCGTACCGACCGCGCCCAAATCGCCGCCCTCAAGCTCGGTCAACCGAAATTCCAGATCGCCGATCCGGTTGGTGCCATCGCTGACCACCTTGTTGATCCGAAACTCCAGATCTTCCGTTTTGGCCGTGACCTGTGCCAAAGCTGCTTCAATCGCGTCCACCCGGTCAAGGATCGACCCGCCAAAACCGCCCGTACTCACCCCGCCTGTCGTCGACAGCTCAGTCCGCAGGCCTTGCACCGATTGGTTCAAAACCGCCAGTTCCTGCCGAATATCGGCCAAGGATTGCGCGCGGTCCTGCGCAAACCCTGCCAGCGGCAGCGCCGCCAGTACGATTGCCATAAGCCCCGCGCGCACCATGGATCAGCTACCCGCGCCCAGCGACAACACGGTCACTGCACGGCGGTTGCGGCTATAACAATCTTCAGTCGAACACACCTCTATCGGACGTTCCTTGCCATAGGAAACGGTGCGGATACGGCTAGACGCAACCCCTTGCGATACAAGGAAGTTTTGTGCAGCCGACGCACGGCGCGCGCCCAGGGCCAGGTTGTACTGGCGTGTGCCTTGCTCATCCGCATGGCCCTCAACAATCAGCGCATAATCGCTGTTGGTTTGCAACCACTGCGCTTGGCCTGTCAGGGTTTGGCGCGCCTCATCCGAGAGCGTGTTTTGATCGACAGCAAAGAACACGCGGTCGCCCAAAGTCTGCTGGAAATACGCAACAGACCGTGGGTCATTCGCGCCACCAAGACCCGAACTGTCAATTCCACCAGCCCCGCCGGCGCCACCAGCACCGCCCGCACCAAACCGATCAGGGTTGTTACAGGCGGCAAGGCCCAACACCGCAACCAGCAACATCGCTTTTGTAAGATAAGACATCCATTCGTCCTTTTATTGACGGCCCGGCTTGGGGCCAAATTCGATTAACGCCAGACTAGCAGGTTTAAACCGCCCTGTGAATCCAGCAATCTTCACAAACGTCATGGCAATAGCGGCGACCACGACGGGTCCGATGCCGCACCATTCGACCCAACAGGTTTCAGGTTTCGCCCCGTAATATCCACTGAATACAGCGAAGATTGACCCCCAGCCCCCGACGTTTCACGCGAAAACATAATTACGCGACCATTGGGCGACCATGTCGGGCCTTCATCCAAGAACGATGCCGTCAGCAGGCGTTCTTCAGACCCGTCCACCCGCATCACACCAATATGGAACCGGCCCTGATGCTGCTTGGTAAAGGCAATCAAATCGCCACGCGGGCTCCACACCGGGGTGGAATAGCGGCCCGGCCCGTTGGAAATACGGCGCGGTTCGCCACCACCCGCAGGCATTACGTAAATCTGCTGCGTGCCCGACCGATCGCTTTCAAACACGATCTGGCCGCCATCGGGGCTGTAATCGGGCGCGGTTTCAATCGACGGCGCGTTGGTCAAACGGGCCAACCCCCCGCCCCCCGTATCAACCGTGTACAAATCACTGTTGCCGCCCTGCTCTAGGCTAAACACCACCGTCCGGCCATTCGGGGCAAAGCGTGGGGCAAAGGTCATCGTGCCGGGCTGGTCGCTCAAAGCACGGGCCTGCACCGAGGCCACATCCATAAGATAAATCTTGGGGAATCCCGACTGGTACGACGTGTACAAAATCCGGTCACCCGTAGGGCTGAACCTAGGTGCCAACACAATCGACCGGCTGTCGGTCAAAAACTGTACATTGGCCCCATCATAATCCATCACCGCCAACCGCTTGGCCCGCTCATTTTTTGGCCCCGACTCGGATACGAACACCACGCGGCTGTCAAAATACCCGCCCTCGCCGGTGATCCGACTGTAAACGGCATCGGCCACCTTATGCGCCATCCGCCGCCAGCTTTGCGTGGTGCCTGCAAACTGCAAGCCCTCGCCCATCTGCTGGCCGGAAAACACATCAAACAGCCGGAACTTCACCACAATCCGGTCGCCACTGGCGCTCACCGCACCCGTCACAAGGGCTTGCGCATTGATCGCCTTCCAGTCGGCATAGGCCACGGGCGCATCAAAACTGGTCACCCGCCCAATATGCGCGCTGGCCGGAATTTCGCGGAACAAACCTGTCCCTGCCAAATCCGACGCAATCACCCGGGCGATATTTTGCGCAAACTCACCCGCCGCCGCATTTTCAGGCACAAAGTCTGGCACGGCAAAGGGCAGCGGCTCAATCACGCCTTCGGTAATCTCAATCCGCAGCGGGCCATCTTGCGCCAGCGCTGGCGCGGCAAACAGCCCGCCAAAGATCATTCCAATCGCAAGTAATAGGCCGAAGGGGCTCTGATAGGTCATTTGATCCTCATTCTCTCCGGGTTAAACACCAATTCCAAACTACGCCATTGATCATATTTTTCAGGCGGAAGCTTAAAACCATTTGCACCACAGCGGATAACCGCTCGTCTCGCGGCCTCATAGGCCTGCCGTGCAGCGCCGTCTGATCCGCCCTCGTATTCCGTCATCTTTATCGAACCGGCGTCTGGTTTCCCATCCTGACCCAGTTCTACCGAAACCGTCACCGTCACCAGCAACGCCTCAGAGGAAAGCGACCCTACGTTCCAGCACGCTTGAACCGCAACCCGCAAGCCATCCTTTTCGCCTGCCGTCATCGGTGGCCCGCTGGGGGCCGTGGCCGGTGCCGGGGTCGACGTGGCCCCCGACGCTGCGGCCACCGCCGCATCAATCGCGGCCTGCGTGGCATCGGTGGTTGCAGGTGCGTCTTGCGTTTCAGCCGGTGCAGTTTCGGCCCTGCGCGCAGGCCGTGACTTGGGTCGGGCTGATGCTGACGGGGCCAAAGGCTCGGCCTTATTGGCCTCTGTCGCAAGCTCGGTTCCGGCCTCTTCAGGCGCTGTTTCTGGTTTTACCTCTTCCACCACCTGCGCCTCGGGGGCAGCTTCTGGCGTGACAGCGGGGGCTGCGGCAACTTCGGTTTGCGCGTCTGGTGCGGGCGCTTCGGTTGGCACTGGTGCCACACGCTGCGCAGGCTTGGGTCGTGGCCGCGCGGTTATGATTGGCGCTGCAATCGGCGGTTCTTCAACCGCCAAGGGGGCAGGCGACGCAGGCTCATCTGGTGCTTGCGGCACAGGCGTAGGCGCGGTTTCCACCACATCAGGTGACGTCTCCGGCACAGGTTCGGGGCGCACAGGTGGTGGTGCTATCACGGCCGGCTGTTCGGCTTCTGGCGTCGGTGCAGGTGGCTCATCGACAGGGGTTGGCGGCGTGGGCGTTGAAATATCGGTTTGCGGCGCTTCGGGCGCCGGTGCAGTCGGGGACGACGCCAAAATCGCCTCGAACTCGGCGCTACTGACCAACGACACCTCTGTCACCGCGACCTCGGCATTGTCATTATGGCGGATGAAAAACCCACCAATAAACACCCACAAGATCAGGCCGACATGTCCGATACCTGAATAAAGAACGCCTTTTTCCATCACGTCAGCCTAGCCGCCGCTCGCGCCAAAGGATGGCCCGTCCGTGTCCATCACAAGGCCGATATTGCGAAAGCCCCCGGCATTCAAAGCACCCATCACCTGCGCCACGCGGGAATAAGGAATGGCCCCATCTGCCCGCAAGAAAATCTTGTCGCTGGTCCGCTCCGCTGCCACGGCCTGCAATTTCGGGATCAACTCCCCCGCCGCCACTTCTTGCGTCTGGATCATCAGCAAGCCTTCGGCTGTCATGGTAATCGTCAACGGTTCTTCTTGCTCAGACGGCAAAGCGGTCGCCGCCGTTTTCGGCAGCTCAATCGGCACGCCCACGGTCAACATCGGCGCTGCCACCATAAAGATGATCATCAACACCAGCATCACATCGACAAAAGGTGTCACGTTGATTTCCGACATCGCAGTCGATTTGCCCCGCCGCCGTCCGCGCCGCCCGCCACCACCCGATTTTTGGACTGTGCCGCCACCCATGACTCAGGCGTCCAACTGGCGCGACAGAATGGTCGAAAACTCATCGGCAAAGCCTTCATAGCCGCCAATGATCTGCTCACTATCCGCGTTCAGCTTGTTGTAAAAAACCACCGCCGGAATAGCGGCCAATAGGCCAATCCCCGTGGCCAGCAACGCCTCGGCAATACCGGGCGCCACAACAGCAAGGCTGGTATTTTGGCTGATCGCAATCTCTTCAAACGCGTGCTTGATACCCCAAACGGTACCAAACAACCCGATAAACGGCGCGGTAGAGCCCGTCGTCGCCAGAAACGACAACCCACTGTTCAGCCGCTCGCTTTCCTTATTGATCGCCACATCCATGCTGCGGTCAATCCGCGCCTGCGCGCCGGCAATCAAGCGCCCATCATCGCGGTGACTGCGCCGCCATTCCAGCATCCCCGCCGAAAAAATCTTCTCCGACGGACCGGATGCATCCGAGCCAATCCGCTCAAACAGCTCATCCAACGGCTCGCCTGACCAAAACGCTTGGTCAAACACCGCCGCCTCGCGGCGCGCCAAACGAAAGGCAATGTGTTTGCGGATGATGATCGCCCATGACCAAAAGGACATGACAAACAGCATTAACATCACCAACTTAACCGTCAGTGTAGCCCGCGCAAAAAGCGCTATCAGCGAGAAGTCAAGCTCCTGCGCTGCCGCAAGTGTTTCGGTGTTCATATCGCCTGCTCATGTTTATGGGTCGTTTGCCGACCTCGGTATTTGGTGATTCTATCTGGTTTTCAAGGCGATTGCCAATAGATCATCCGGCAAGCGCGCAAAAACCTGCCACTTCCGCAGTCAACTTCGCGTCAACTTGTAACAAACTGTGCCCGCAAGGCCTTGGGAAACCGCACAGCCCTGCCTTCCGCCCCAAGGCAAACCAGCGTCACCTCCGCATCAAACACCTGCTCCTCGCCGCGCCAGACCCCCTGTTGCAACCGCAACCGCGCGCCCGCAGCCTCTATAACCGTGGTTCGCACTTGCAACATGTCGTCATAAACCGCAGGCCGCAGATAATCCGCCACCACCCGCCGCACCGCAAAAACCAACCCGTCCGCCTTCATCGCCACCTGATCTACCCCCAGTCCGCGCACCCATTCGCTGCGCGCCCGCTCGATAAACTTCAAGTAATTCGCATAGTACACAATGCCCGCAAGGTCGGTATCCTCGTAATACACCCTAAGGTCGAACTGATGGATCATTGTTTCGCCTCACGCTTCAATATTACCTTTATTTGCCACAGTATTGGCCACAATACACCCAGTATCAGCCAGATTGTCCCTGCATCTTATCCTAATTGGGCAACGATTGTTTACGAGGTGAAAATGCATAAAGCTTCCCTAATTCTTTCCGCAGCAGGCCCCTCGTTGGGCATGGCTTAAACAACCTCTGACCACCAAGACTGGGGCGCGTCTCAGGTTTCCGCGCCCCAGCCTTATTCTGCCACCGCAATCCGCGCCGCCAAGCGCAGCGCATGGCTGGCATCCGTCGCCGCCACAGGCATCACCCGGTCATAGCCTGCCCGGATCAGCGCGCCAATTTCTGGCCGCAACACCGCAACACCGTCCAAATTGGCCAAGGCCGCACGCTCGCGAAACGCTTGCTCTGACCACAGTAAAATCACTTGAACCGCTTGATTCAACGCCAAATCCTCGGCCGGAACCTCGGCCAATTCCGCGTCCATCCGCACAAACACAAACGCCGCTTTAATCGCGCCATTCGGTTCAAACCGAAAACTCCGGTACTGGTTCGCCCCCGCCGCTTGCAACCGCGCCACCCGCGTCCCCAAATCCGGGATCATCTCCCCCAGTTTCGGCACCGCCAACAACTCATCCCAATCGCTCAGGAAAAACAGCATCAGGTTCGCACCCAACTCGGCATCTGTCTCGGCCATCTGATGCCCCGCCAGCGCCACAACCGCCTCAACCGCGCCCTTCACCACTGGCAAAACCTCATCCGACAGGCCAAAAACCACCGGCACAATCGGCCTCCCCCAGCGCGCAAAGACATAATCCCCATCCGCGCGCGTAAACAGCGCTTCAATTTCACTCGCGTCCATCTGGCCCTCCTTGCTCCGCCCCCGACTTACCGCAAAGCCATCCGCCAAAACAAGCGCCCCTTGGCCATTTCATCTTGGTCCAAATACCTGAAAACACCTGCCCCACAGCACGGCCTAGGGCAACATATCCCCCACCATCACATCCCGCATCTCGCGCAGCAATTTGCGCTGCATCGCCCGCTCAAAATCGCCAAACCCTCGCGCACGCTGCACAAACGCCCCCGGCCCCCGGATCACATGGCTTTGCAAATAGGCCGACAGCGCCTCAACCTGCCCCACCCCATTGCCAAAATCCAACGGCCCGGCACCCCCGTCAATCGACAGCGCGTTAATAGCAAACCCGTCCACCGCAACCTCGCGCGGCGGCACCCCATCGTTTGCGCGCCCATCCGTCGCCAAATCCAGCACGCGCCGCACACACTCCGGCGCGCGGCCCATCAATTCCGCCCCTGCTCGCATCGCCTCTCCCGTGGCCGTGCGGCCATGAAACGGCGGCCGCGCTGCATTGGCCACAACGCCCGCAAACCGCTCCAGCGCCGACGCGTCAGTCATCACCACCCAATCCGAGATTAACCAACGTTCCCGCGCCCCACTCCACAAAAACACAGCTAACGCCACGGGTTGCGCCCGAAAAATCTCGGCCCGCACCGCATTCGATGTCAGCGCCGCCGCCGTCCCTGCCATCTGCAATCGATATTCTTGGGTATTAACGGACGCCGACACATCCATGCCCAGCGCCAGTGCCAAACGACAGGCCAATGCAGGCACGGGTACCAAAGCCAAAGCCGCGATCAAAACGCATCGCCACATGTCCCCCGGCCCTCCCGCTTGGCGCAGGCTGGGTACATCCCACCGCCCGCTATTTCGCCTCAAACAAATCCGTTTGCCCGGCAGGGCGGGGTGGCTCCAACCCCAAATGCCGCCACGCGCGCGCCGCCAACATCCGCCCGCGCGGCGTACGCTGGATCAAGCCTTGTTGCAGCAAAAACGGCTCAATCACTTCTTCCAGCGCATCCCGCGCCTCTGACAGCGCGGCCGAGATGGTTTCCACCCCCACCGGCCCGCCGCCATAATGCTCGGCCAGCAACATCATATACCGCCGGTCCGCCCCATCAAGGCCCAGATGATCCACGCCCAACCGCGTCAGCGCCCGGTCCGCAATCTCGCGCGTCAACCGCCCGTCACCTTCAACCAACACAAAATCCACCACCCGACGCAGCAACCGCCCGGCAATCCGCGGCGTGCCGCGCGCCCGCTTCGCAATCTCACGCGTACCTTCCGGGTCTGACGGTATCCCCATCAACCGCGCACCCCGCGTCACAATCAGGTCCAACTCATCCTCGGTGTAAAACACCAACCGCGTCGGAATCCCAAAGCGGTCGCGCAAAGGCGTGGTCAGCAGCCCCAACCGCGTGGTCGCCCCAACCAGCGTAAAGGGCTGCAAATCAATCCGCACAGTCCGCGCCGCAGGCCCTTCGCCAATCACCAAATCCAGCGCGAAATCCTCCATCGCCGGATACAGCACTTCTTCGACCACAGCGCTTAACCGATGGATCTCATCGATAAACAGCACATCATTGGGTTCCAGGTTGGTCAAAATCGCCGCCAAATCCCCCGCCTTGGCCAGAACCGGACCCGAGGTCATGCGAAACCCAACCCCCAACTCCCGCGCCATAATCTGCGCAAGCGTGGTTTTCCCCAAACCCGGCGGGCCATGAAACAGCGTATGGTCCATCGCCTCACCGCGAATTTTCGCAGACTCGATGAACACCCGCAAATTCGCGCGCGCCTCGGCCTGGCCAACAAATTCCTCTAATACCTGCGGCCGCAAGGCGCGGTCGGCATCTTCGGGCAAACCTTCGGGGCGCAATGTGGGATCTGGTTCCATCTTTTATCCCTTCGGCGCCAGCAGTTTAAGGGCCGCCTTGATCAAAACGCCAGTCCCCACCTCGGGTGCCTCGCCCGCCGCCTGCGCCACGGCCTGGGCCGCATCGCCATGCCCGTAACCCAGATTGATCAGCGCCGACAAGGCCTCGGCACTCGCCGCCGCCCGCCCTGCCGCGCCCGAGCTATCCACCCGCGCCGCTGCGCGCACCGCCGCCACAGGCTCAATCACATCATCCTCGGCAGCCCCCGCCGTGCTGGCCGGGTTCGCGCCCATCGCCATCACCGTCGGTGCCTTGGATTTCAACTCCAACACCACCCGCTGCGCAATCTTGGGCCCCACACCGGGTGCCGCCTGAATGGCGCGTGCATCGCCCAGCGCAATCGCCCGCGCCACACCTTCCGGCCCCAATGTCCCTAAAATCGCCATCGCCGCCTTGGCCCCCACGCCTTGCACGGTCACCAAAAGCCTATGCCATTCCTTCTCCAACATCGTCGGAAAGCCGAACAGCTGCAGCAAATCCTCGCGCACCAGCAACTCGGTAAACAGCGCCACCGCCTCGCCCACCCGCGGCATCGCGGCCAGCGTCCGGTCCGACACATGCACAATATACCCAACCCCCCGCACATCGACCAACACATGGTCCGACCCGCGATAGTCCAGCCGCCCCGCAATTTTGCCAATCATCCTGCTACCCTTCTCCCCGCCGCCACTTTCAACGCCATCTGCAACCGCCCCGCTGACTGCATATGATGCGCATGGCAAATCGCAATCGCCAAGGCATCCGCCGCATCCGCCCCCTCAATCACCACGCCGGGCAATTGCACCCGCACCATATGGTCCACTTGCGCCTTGGCGGCATGCCCCACCCCGACCACAGTCTTTTTCACCGCATTGGGCGCATATTCCCCCACAGTTATCCCAAATTGCGCAGGCACCAACAGCGCAATCCCCCGCGCTTGCCCCAGCTTCAGCGTCGCCACCGCGTCCTTATTCACAAAAGTAGTCTCAACCGCGGCCGCATCGGGGGCATAGTCGCGCAGCACCTGCGTCAATTGCCCATGCAAACTCAGCAACCGCGCGGCCAGATCCCCAACACAATCGCCCGGCCCTTTGGCAGGCGCAGAATGGCAAATCCCATTGGCGACATGCGTCAGCCGCGATCCGGCCACGTCAATCACCCCCCACCCAAGGTTTCGCAACCCCGGATCAATGCCCAATACCCGCATGCCTGCCCCTTTTATTCGTTAAATTTTGAATAGCACGAAAAGGGAACATCCGCAAAGTCCTTTACACAGCCACCCCAACACTGGGGCCAAACTGGCCAAAATTGCTGCACCCGCACGGTATTCGACGCTTCACCCGCCAAAACCGACACTTTCCGCAAGCCTTTATAAAAAAGGCAAAACTAAGGCAACCAGCCATGCGGAAACTGCATCTCAGCCATGCCCTTTCGGCGGATTGCTTTGCACCTGCAGCACGCCTATCTGCTACTCAACGAAACAATACGCTGTAAAGTTCAGCAGCAAACAAAAGGAATATGGCCATGGCCGTTTTTGAAACCTCCCGCGCAGTGCCCTTCAGCGCCGTTGCAACCTATTCGATCGTCCGCTTTTTCGGCAACATCGCTACCGACGTTATCGCTTGGAACGATGCCCGCGTGACCCGCAATGCTTTGGGCAAACTGTCGGACCGCGAACTTGATGATATCGGTTTGACCCGTGGCGACATCGCAGACATCGCATTGCAAAACCGCTTCTGATCCTTGGCATATATGCCTGGTCAGCAGCGGACTCACAAACCACATACGCAAAACTGCATCAACACGATGCCAAAGTAAAAGCCGCCTCCGATATGGAAGGCGGCTTTTTCTATGCCACTGGTTAAAAACGCTCGGCGCTAAACCTTAACCGCGCTTGTGCACGCTTTGTCGAATGGCGTCTGAAATCCACAGGGTTATCCGGTCCGGTGCCATTAATGCGGCGCCCAACTTATCAAAGCCTGCACCTTTCTGCATCATTTCGACCCGTGCATCATAGGCTTGCCCACCAACAAAAAAGTGGATCGTGCCTTTGACGCAAAACGCCGCCGCCAAGAAAAACACCACTGGCAACCACAGCTTCATGTGGTTCTTGGGCTGCGGCTTGCGGTAATGCGACCGGCCCAATACACCCACAGCTTCAAAGCCGTAACCTTGCGAATGGGCCAGTTTAAGTCGGCCTACGCGCTCATAAAAATCCTTAATATTTGGATCAAACATATCACACATCCAATACAGCGCCCCATGTGTCTATAAAGCGCCCCAAATGCGGCAAAACTAAGTCAAAACAATCTAAAATGGGCCAAAAAATGGCCGCATTTTGACCAAATTTCAGCCCATTATTTCCTGCGCAGAACCAATGCTGACCATTCGCCCAAATCTTCGCGCGAAACGGAAACAAAGCCTGCGGCGTGATAGGCCTGCTCAATCGAATCGGCCTGCACAACCAGCAAGCCAGACAAGATGCACAGCCCATCTTCGGCAATATGCTTGGCCATATGCGGTGCCAGTTCGACCAATGGACCTTTCAGAATATTGGCAAAGACCAAATCATAGGGTGCTGCTTCGCGCAGACGCGGATGGTCAAACCCCGCCGCTTCCAAACATTCTACCCGGCCGTCCAGCTTGTTGATCGCCATATTCGCCCGCGCCACGTCCACCGCCACTTGGTCAATATCAGACGCAATCACCAAAGCATCGGGCAGCACCCGCGCCGCAGCCAGCGCCAGCACCGCCGTGCCACACCCAATATCGGCCACCCGCGCAGGCGCAAAACCTTGGTCAATCAGCCGGTCAAATGCCCGCAAACAGCCCAATGTCGTGCCATGATGGCCGGTGCCAAAGGCGACCGTCGCCTCAATCTGCAACGGCACGCGCGCAGGATCCGTTGGCACCTTATCTGCGTCATGGCTGCCATAAACGAAAAACCGTCCCGCCTCGACCGGCGACAATTCGCGCCGCACATGCGCCACCCAATCCACCTCGGGCAGCTCGGAAATAGCAAAAGGCTTGGCCTTGAACGCAACCGCCAACAACTCTAACGTCACCTCATTCGGTGCTTCCAGAAAATAAGCGCCTACTTCCCAAAGCCCGCTGTCATCCTCAATCTCGAACACGCCCACACCGGTGGGTTCAGGCTCCATCCGCTCCATCGCCTCAGCCAAGGCTTCAGCGGCATCTTGGCCTGTCAATGTGGTCAGGGCGGTATAGGTGGGCATGGCAAAACCTCTTGAAACGTTGCACAGCGGCCTAGCCCCCGCACGCCCCAGCGTCAAGCCGCTTGGCACCCGTCCAGCCAACGGGCGACGAATAGCAACGCAGGCCCGGCACCCCTGCGCTTTCGCACCCTCGGCAAGGCCCAGCGCCGATTGCAACCGGCCTTGGCTCACCTCTGCCAGAAACCTTGCCCCAGTCGACAAAACCAAAACACCATAACTTACAACCAGCCGCCACAGCACATCCACAAGCCACCGCCAAAAAGGTAGCACAATCGGATCAGAGAATGGTATCATGCGCTGTAACATGGTGTCAGCTTTGACATCGAAACCTTAACAACACCCACACGAAACCGCACAAATCTGATCTGCATCAAAGCGCAAACATTCAAAACCCGCCATATGACCCTTTAACCAAGGAGCAACCCATGGACCTAGTTCCCCTGATTGACCGCATCGGCGAGGCCCCCACCGCCGCCCTTTTCGGTCTTATCACCGGCGTGATCTTTGGTATTGCCGCCCAGCGCAGCCGCTTTTGCCTGCGCGCCGCCACTGTCGAATTTGCCCGCGGCCAAATTGGCCCACGCATGGCGGTCTGGCTTTTGACCTTCTCAACCGCCCTCGTCTGGGTCCAAGGCGCGCAACTGCTTGGCCTGTTCAACAGCTATGATGCCCGCATGATGGCAGCCCCCGGTTCGTGGTCCGGTGCGGTGATCGGCGGGCTGATCTTTGGCGTGGGCATGGTGCTGGCGCGGGGCTGCTCTGGCCGCCTTTTGGTCCTTGCCGCCACCGGCAACCTGCGCTCCATCGTCTCAGGCCTCATCTTTGCCGTGACCGCCCAGATGTCGCTGCACGGCATGCTCGCCCCGTTGCGTGACACCCTCGCCCGCCTGTGGGTCACACCGGGTGGCCGCAACGTAGACCTGCTCGCCGCCCTCCACCTTCCGCAAACCGCAGGCCTCGCATTGGGCCTGATCCTCGCCGCCACAGCCCTCGTCGTCTCCTACAAAAACAAAATCTCCACCCGCACCCTCGTCTTCGCCTCTGGCGTAGGGTTTGCGGTTGCCACAGGCTGGGTGCTCACCTTCACCCTCGCCCAATCCGCCTTTGACCCCATCACCATCAACTCTGTCACCTTCTCCGGCCCCTCGGCCAACACCCTGATGTTCTTCCTCACCTCCAACCCCGTCCTTGAATTTGACGTGGGCCTCGTCCCCGGCGTCGTCATCGGCGCACTCCTCTCCTCCCTCGCCACGCGAGAGTTCAAGTTCGAAGGCTTCGACAACACCGCCAATATGCGCCGCGCCATGACCGGCGCCGTGCTGATGGGCTTTGGCGCGATGCTGGCAGGCGGTTGTGCCATCGGCGCGGGCGTCACCGGTGGCTCGATCTTTGCAGGAACAGCATGGCTCGCGCTCTTTTGCATGTGGATCGGCGCGGTGCTCGCCGATTTCGTCCTCGACCAACCAAGGCAACGCGCCACCGCCTAACCCATCCCTTGCGTCCCGCCCCGCCCCGGCGCATTCTGCCCAAACCTAAAAGGGGGCAAATATGAAAGTTGTTGTTATGGGCGCGGGCGTGATCGGCGTCACCACCGCTTACTACCTCGCCAAACAAGGGGCCGAAGTCACTGTCCTCGACCGCCAACTCGGCCCGGGTCTGGAAACCTCCTACGCCAACGCAGGCGAACTTTCTTACGGCATGACCTCGCCTTGGGCCGCACCGGGTATCCCGCTGAAAGCCGTCAAATGGATGTTCATGAAACGCCGCCCCCTGTTCATCTGGCCCCTCATCAGCCCGACCATGTGGAAATGGGGCTATGACATGGTCCGCAACTGCAATGAGGAAAGCTACCGCATCAACAAGGGCCGCATGGTCCGCATTTCCAACTACTCCCGCGATGTCATGCCCGACCTGATCGCGGAAACCGGCATCGAATACGATGGCCGCGAACAAGGCACCCTGCAACTGTTTCGCACCGCCAAACAGATGAAAGGCTCCAAGGCCGACCAAGACATCCTTACCGAATATGACAGCCCGTTTGAGGTGCTTGGCCGCGATGCCTGCATCGCCGTTGAACCCGCTCTGGCCGAGGTCCGCAATAAATTCGTAGGCGGCCTGCGTCTTACCGCCGACCGCACCGGCGATTGCCGTACCTTCACCACCAAACTCGCCGAACTCTGCGCTGAAATGGGGGTCGAATTCCAATACGGCCAATCCATCCGCGCCATCGCCATTGAAAACGGCCGCGTCGCAGGCGTTGATACTGAAATCGCAGGCCGCTTCACCGCTGACGCCTATGTCTGCGCGCTTGGCAGCTATGCTGCGGGTCTGTTGAAACCCACAGGCATCAAACTGCCCGTCTACCCGGTCAAAGGCTACTCCGTCACCCTGCCGGTCACCGATGACGCCTACGCCCCGCAATCCACCATCATGGACGAAACCCACAAAGTCGCGATCACTCGTCTAGGCGACCGTATCCGCGTCGCAGGCACCGCCGAAATCGCCGGCTACTCCAACCGCCTCGGCCCCCACGCCACCGATACCGTGCGCCACGTCATCAACGACCTGTTCCCGCGCGGCGGCGATTTAAGCAAAGCCGAAGGCTGGACCGGCCTACGCCCCATGACCCCCGACGGCACGCCTGTTCTGGGCGCGTCCCGCTATGACAACCTGTTCCT
>CBDTUV010000027.1:0-15818 GCA_965363575.1 uncultured Pseudorhodobacter sp.
TGCATCGCCGTGCCGGACCGGCAAATAGAAGATATCTATGCCATGGTGCGAGATGGCACGCCGATCTTCATCTATCCATAAGGGTACTCGACCAATCAAAAAGCCCCAAGTACCCGATCAGGTGCTTGGGGCTTTTTGATGTGGGGGCCAACTGGCAAGTTTGACTTAGCCGCCGGTTACCATGGTCCACCAAATCTTGCCGGTCGGTTCTTGGAACCAAGCAAAGCCAACCTCGCGTGCTTGGGGGTCCATGACAACTTCGCGGGTGTCAGCCTCATTCATCCAAGCTGATAGGGTTTCAAGCTCTGTTTCAAATGTTTCAGAGATATTCTCACCAACAAGCCGTCCGGTATAACCAACGCGCTGAACACGGTCCAACGGCGACGACCCATCAGAGCCGAAATGCCAAGGCCTGTTCTGCACCGCCATATCGCGCGAATGGGTGGCTGCGGCTGCATTAAGCTGGGCATTATACTGCAAAGGGGCAGCGCCTTTTACCGCGCGCAATGCGTTCACCGAATCAAGCAGCCGAAACGGAATTTTCGCCTCTTGTGCGCCGGAAATACGGTACACTTGCGGCAAGGGACGCCCATCGGCGCCCACTCTGATTTGGTTGCTCGTCCCGCATGCGGCAAGCGCGAGGGACGCACAGATGGCGACAATTGACAAAGCTTTCATTTCATTCCCATTCGGTGCAAGCGAACCCTGTCTTTAGCGCTTTGTCACCATATGAGCAAACGCAACTCTGCGTGAGTTCGCCTATCAACGTCACTGTGAATTGAAGATTGCAAAGAATAAGGGTAGTTTGCGCTGATAAATCAAAAAAGGAGTCTGGCTCATGAATGCTGACCGTACAAAACATTTGAATCGCCGCACCCTTATGGGTGCTGCAGCGGCCACTTTGGGCATGTCGGCCGTTCCAAGTTTCGCGCAGGACAATTCTACCGAAATGGAAGCTCCTAATGCGGGGTCTGTGCGCAACAACATCTCAAGCTTTCGGATGTTGGATTGGCGGCCTTATTTCTCGGACACCAAAAAGGGTGCAGTGTTGGTTGATACCACATCGCGCGCCTTGCATTTCTGGTCGGAAGATCAGTCGATCTACAAGCTGTATCCGACTTCTGTACCGCTGACCGAGGATCTGACGCGCCGTGGCCGGACCGAGATTACACAAAAAGTGGTTGGCCCAACATGGCGCCCAACCCCCGAAATGAAGATTCGCAACCCAGAATGGCCAGATTTCGTGCCTGCTGGTCCCGAAAACCCGTTGGGAACCCATGCATTGCATTTGTCATGGACCTATTACCGGATTCACGGCACGCATGACACGCGCAAAATTGGGCGGCGGTCGTCTAACGGCTGTGTTGGCCTGTACAATGAACATATTGCGATTTTGTTTGGGCTGACCCAGGTTGGAACGCAGGTTTTGTTGATTTGAGTCGGCAAAATTAGATTTTCTTGAAAAGGGGCCAGTGGCCCCTTTTTTTGTTTTGAAACCTTTTTGGGCGCATGGTGTCGCGCAGTGGGATAAATCTGTGTCGCAGAGTGTTGCTAAATTGACGAAACTGCCAAAGGACAACACAGAAAGTGTAGACCCAGATTGCAATCTTATTCGCAAGCTGGTTAGAAAACACCATGAGGTATAGTCTTGGGTGCGCGTTATCGTCCTCTGAAAAATTCGATTGCGCGCGAAAACTGGAGGTTACTATGAAGAAACTTGCACTCGCAGCGGCTCTGTCCGTTGCTGCATCGACCGCTTTCGCTGGTGGTATGGCTGAACCAGTAATGGAACCAGCTGTAGTAGAAGCTCAGACTTCTTCTTCTGCTGGCGGAATCATTGTTCCGTTGCTGTTGCTGTTGGTTATCGCAGCTGCTGCTTCGAAGTAATCCTAACGGATTGCAACGAATAAAGGACGGTAGGGCAACCTACCGTCTTTTTTATTTGTCCAAGCTCATTCTTGATGATCGGCCGGGTTATTTCACCCAGCCTACCAGATTTTCTTTGATCACCGTTACAAGCGCTGTGATATGCGCGGCATCGTCGTTCAGACACGGAATGTAGGTAAAGCTCTCGCCGCCCGCATGTTCAAATGCTTCACGAATCTCGCCATTGATCTCTTCTAGCGTTTCAATGCAGTCGGCTGAAAATGCGGGCGCGATAACGGCGATGCGTTTTTTGCCCTGTTTCGCCAGTTCGGCCACATATTCGACCGTATAGGGCTTTAGCCATTCTTCGCGGCCAAAGACGGATTGAAAGCTGGTATCAATATCGGCTTTGTCCCAGCCCAGCCGTTCACGCAGCAAGCGCGTGGTTTTGGCGCATTGGCAATGATAGGGGTCACCTTCCATCAAATAGCGGACTGGCATGCCATGATAGCTGGCCACCAGCACATCGGGGCGATGGTCAAGCGCTGCATAGGCGCGTTCAACCGAACCAGCCAAGGCGTCGATATAGGCGGGGTGTTCAAAATACTCTGGCACAGTCCGCGCGGCAGGCTGGCGCTTTTCTTTCATCAACGCCGAGAAAAAGGAATCATTGGCTGTGGCGGCTGTGGCACCTGCGTAATGCGGATACAGCGGAAAAAACAAAATCTTTTCACAGCCCGCCGCGACCATAGCCTCTACCTTGGATTTGGTGGATGGGTTGCCATAGCGCATGCAGAAATCAACCATCACCTCATCGCCGTACGCCGCCTTAATCTCTTTTGCGATTGCGGTGGTTTGGTCGCGGGTAATGGTCAGCAATGGGCTTTCGTTTTTCTCGGTGTTCCAGATGAGCTTGTAATTTGCGCCTGACGCAAAAGGACGCTTAGTCAGAATCACCAGTTGCAGCAACGGTTGCCAAATCCAATCGGAAATATCGACGACTCGTTTGTCCGACAGAAATTCGTTCAGATAACGGCGCATCGACCAATAGTCATAATTGTCCGGCGTTCCAAGGTTCGCGACCAAAACACCAATCTTTGGCGCCTTTACCGAAGGGTGTGATGCGGGCGCATAGGCCAACCGCCCCTGACCGGCAGGAATGTCGGGTTGGCTGTATTTAGCATCCAGCATGATGTTGCTCCTCAAACTATCTTAATCCGGCACATAAAGCCTATTTGGCAGGGGTCAACCATCACCCTTTGTCGCAGGAAGAGTTATTTCTGGGGAATTTAGCGCGTCTGCTAGTCTTTTGACTGCAGAACCGGGGCGCAATGGCTTTTGTTGGCTGTCATGCGGGGCCCATCCCGTTAGAAAAATCATTTCAAACGTGGCCGCGATCCGCCCATTGGCGGCGCCATAAGACTGGGCATAGCGCTCAGAGGCTTTGCCAAACACGGCGCGCTGCGTGGGTCGGCGCAGGCGGGCAGCAAGCGCGTTGCCTTCGCCCATGGCGCGCAGGTCGTGCATCAGATGCATCATGTCGCGGTAATGCACGTTGCGCGTAAACCCATCCGCCACGGGCAAGGCAAAGCCAGCGCGCTGCAAAAGCCCGCCAAGATCCCTGATCTCGGCCATTGGCAAAACGCGGGGCGACAGGCCTCCGGTTGTTGCCGCCTCGGCCTCGGCAAGGCAGGCGCGCAGTTCATGCAATGTTCGCCCCCCCAAAAGCGCGGCCAAAAACAAACCATCCGGTTGCAGCGCCCTTTGGCATTGGATCAGCTGCCCCACCGGGTCATTGGCCCAATGCAGCGCCATCGCGTGGATCACCAGATCATAGGTGGCGGGGTTCAGCGCCAAAACATCGTTGTCCGAAACAATATCGGCGTCTGGAAAGGCATTGCGCCAGAAATTTGGAAATCCTGTGACAATCGCTATGGATGTAAACGTCTTGTTAACCTCTGTCAGTCTTTCCTTGACCTCATCCCGCACGTCTTCGTGCAAAAACAAGGCGGGTGCCTGCAAGGCGCGCGCACGGTTGCGGATCAGGGATTTGGAGTCTGTCAATACAGGCGTTTTCATGCGCCGAACAATAGGAGGGATAGATGGGATTGCAAGCCATGCTGCGGTTAATCTATCCGCCGCAATGCCTTGGCTGCGAAGAGCGCGTGACGTCTGATTTCGGCCTGTGTGGCGCGTGTTGGCGTGATACGCCGTTTATCGCAGGGCTTGTTTGCGATGCTTGTGGTATTCCGCTGCCGGGGGAGGATTTGGGCGACGCGGTTCATTGCGATGATTGTCTCGTGCTCGCCCGCCCTTGGACCCAAGGCCGTGCTGCGCTGCTGTACAAGGGCAATGGCCGCAAAATGGTTCTGCAGTTGAAACATGGCGATCGTCTTGACCTTGCAAAACCTGGGGGGGCGTGGCTGTTGCGGGCTGCCAAACCGCTGATCCGCCCGAACACCTTGATTGCCCCTATCCCCTTGCATTGGTTTCGCCTGCTGCGGCGGCGCTATAACCAATCGGCGCTGCTTTCGGCCTCGCTGTCGCGTTTGGCTGCGCGTGATCATTGCCCCGATTTGCTGATCCGCCCCAAACGCACCCCCAGCCAAGGGGGTCGTGATCGGCATGCCCGCTTTGAAAACATGCAAGATGCGATACGTGTTCATCCGCGCCGGGCCGGGGTGCTGCAAGGACGGCCAGTCCTGCTGGTTGATGATGTGATGACATCGGGTGCCACCCTTGCCGTTGCTGCCGATGCTTGCCTTGCCGCCGGTGCAACCGAGGTGTGCGTCGTTGTGCTGGCACGCGTTGCGAAGGATGACTAAATCCCTATAGTCATAGTGATCAAGGGGAATATCCATATGAGGTCTGTCGAAATCTACACCTCGCCGCTGTGCGGTTACTGCCATGCGGCCAAGCGCTTGCTGACCAAAAAAGGTGTCGCCTTTACCGAACATGATGTCTCGCGCGATGCGTCTTTGCGGGCGGTGATGATGCAACGTTCGAATGGGGGCCGCACGGTGCCGCAAATCTTTGTCGGTGACACGCATGTCGGTGGGTCCGATGAGCTGCATGCGTTAGAGCATGCGGGTAAGCTTGACGCGCTTTTGGCGGGGTAACAGATGCGGATAGGCCTTGTTCAGCTGAACGTAAGTGATGATCCGGCAGCCAACCTGCCGGAAACGCGCCGCTTGGTCCAAGAGGCGGCTGCTGGCGGGGCTGAGTTTATTCTGACACCGGAATGTACCAATGGCCTGTCGTCAAGCCGTGCACACCAGCGATCAGTTTTTCACCATGAAGCGGGCGACCCAACCTTGCAGGCATTGCGCGATGAAGCAGCACGTTTAGGGGTTTGGCTGCTGATTGGCTCGCTCGCCCTGCTGACGCAGGATGCTGATGGCCGCTTTGCCAACCGTTCGTTCCTGATTGATCCTATGGGCCAGGTCGTCGCGCGCTATGACAAGGTGCATATGTTTGACGTGGATGTATCAGCCACCGAACGCTACCGCGAATCAGAGGGGTATCGCCCAGGCGATCAAGCAATCTTGGCGCAAACCCCGTTTGGCGTGATCGGAATGACGGTTTGCTATGACGTACGCTTTGCCTATCTTTACCGCAAATTGGCGCAGGCGGGGGCGCAGATATTGACCGTGCCTGCCGCGTTTAACCACATCACAGGTGCCGCCCATTGGGAGGTGCTGTTGCGTGCGCGTGCCATTGAAACCGGCTGCTTTGTGTTGGCACCTGCGCAAACCGGGTTCCACCCGGAAAATTCGGGTGGCAAAGGCCGCCAGACCTTTGGCCATAGCCTTGCAATTGCCCCATGGGGTGAGGTGTTGGCGGATGGCGGAACCGATGTTGGCGTGACCTTTGCCGAGATTGATCTGGACCGTGTGGCGCAGGCGCGGGGCCGTGTGCCGTCACTGGTGCATGACCGCGTGATCGTGGGGCCATAGATGTCAGAAAACGCCGAAGACCTTGCCGTTACTTTGTTTGGAGAGTTGTTCATGGCCGATCAGTTGGCCCGCAACCGTATTTCCAAGGTCTTGCCGCGCGGGATGGAACTGTCGCATTTCGCGGTGTTGAACCATCTGGCACGGGTCAGCGACGAGCGCTCTCCCGCCCAGCTTGCGCGCGCCTTTCATGTGACGCGGGGGGCGATGACCAATACACTTAGCAAGCTGGAATGGGCCGGTCATGTGCATATTCGCCCCGATTGGGATGATGCGCGGCGCAAGTTTGTGGCGATCAGCCCGTCGGGCCGTTCCGCACGGGATGCGGCGGTGCAGGCAGTAGCCCCGCTTATTGCCGAGTTTGTGACGGATTTGGGTGCGGAAAGGGTGCGCGCGTTCATGCCCGTGCTACGCGAGCTGCGGACCCGCCTGGAAGGGAATGAGTAGGCGCGCATGACCCCGAACCCTTTGCCGCTGCTTATTCTGGGGGGGGATGGCTGCATTGGTCAGGCCTTGCGGGCGCAAACGGACCTGTTTCGAACGACTGGTTTGAATCCTGTTTGGCAATCGCGCCGTGCCGTACCGGGGTTTTTGCACTGGGATATTCTTGCCGGGCCTTGTCCCGATGGTGCTGCAAGTGGCGTCATTCTGTGCTTGGCGGGGGTTATACGCGGATCACCTGATGCGTTGGCGCAAAACGAAGCCTTGGCGTTGGCGGCCTGTACGGCTTTGCGCGCCCAAGGTGGTTTGCATGTTTTTTTGGCATCATCCGCTGCGGTTTATGGCCGTTCAAACTTGGCGGTCAACGAACGAACCCCTGCCGCGCCGATTGGAGCATATGGGCAGGCAAAGCTTGCGATGGAACACGCCGCGTTGGGCTGGCACCGGAAGGTTGGGCCGGGGCTTACTATCTTGCGAATTGGAAATATTGCAGGTTTAGACACGCTTTTGGGTGGCGCGACTCCCGGCCAAACCGTGCTGCTTGATCCGGTCGTGGGGCAAAAAGGCGGCCCAATTCGGTCGTATATCGGACCACACAGTCTTGGGGTCGTTGTGGCCAAGCTGGCCGCCCTTGCGGCCCAAGGTCACCCGTTGCCAAAGGTTCTGAACGTCGCAGCGGCCCCTGCCGTATCAATGGGCGATTTGTTGGATGCCGCAGGAGTGCGCTGGCGTTTTGGCCCGCCAAACCCAGATGCGATTGCAAAAGTAGACTTGGATTTAGGCCGTTTGGCAGGGCTTGTAGACCTGCCACCATCGGCAGGCCAGCCCGATGTGATGGTCGCGGAATGGAAGGGCTTGGGGCTATGAGGGCAAGCAAGCGGGCGCTCGATCTGGTTTTGGCCTTGGGTCTATCGGCGATTCTGGTGATACCGTTTTCTTTTTTGTTGCTCTTCATGGCGTTGAAAGATGGTTTTCCGCTGTTTTATGTGGCCGAACGGATGAAGGGCATCGGGCAACCCTTCAAGCTGTGGAAATTGCGGACGATGACGGTATCTACTGCTGATTCGGGCGTGTCAGGCGGCGACAAGGCGGTTCGAATCACCCCGCTGGGCCAGTTCATCCGACGGGCGCGGTTGGATGAGGTGCCGCAGCTTTGGAACGTGCTGAAAGGCGATATGAGCTTTGTTGGCCCTCGCCCCCCGTTGCGCGCATATGTGGAGCGTTTCCCCGAAATCTATGGACAGGTTCTGAAAAGCCCGGTTGGAATTACCGGTCTCGCCAGCCTGCGCTATCACGCGGTAGAGGAGCGGCTTTTAGCCAGTTGCCAAACAGCTATTGAGACGGACCGGGTTTATGCGCAAGTCTGTGTGCCAGCCAAGGCGCGGCTGGATATGATCTATCAAAAGAACTGGTCGATTTGCCTTGACCTAAGGCTGATCTGGGACACCGGAACACGCGTTCTGGTCAAACGTTTTTTCAATAAGCGCGGTTAGCGGCCTTTTTTGGGAGCCTTCGGAAACAGCCTGTCAGCCTCGGCCTGCGAATATCGGCCCAGTCGCACATCTTCGGCAACCAAGCCCGGATCGCGCAGCGCGGGGTTGCCATAGCCCCCACCGCCGGGGGTACGGACGCGAACGCTGTCGCCAGGTTGCAAAGCAATATCTTGGGCCTTTGACAGGTGCGGCGGCGTGAAAACCTTACCCCCACGCGTGATCTCCACCCTGTTCACCGCACCATTCGCGCCCCCCAGCGCGCCCAGAGGCCCGGTGCGCCCGTGGTCCATCACAAAGCTGGCCCGGGCAGTGCCACGCAGCAGTTCCACCTCATAGTCCAACCCAAAACCACCGCGATGTTGGCCCGCCCCCCCTGACCCCTCGTGCAAGGCATAGCGGCGGTAGAGGACGGGATAGGTTTGCTCCATAATCTCCACCGGGGGCGCTTTGGAAATGCCGATGGTGGAACAGCCGTTTGACAGCCCGTCATGGTCACAATTCCCGCCATAACCCCCGCCCGAGATTTGATACATCACGAAATCGCGGCCCTTTTCCGGGTCATGCCCGCCCAGCCCAAAATTGCCTGATGTGCCTGCGGGGGCGGCTGTAACCTGCCCGGGCAGCGCTTGGACAAGGGCTGCAAACACCGCCTCGGCGATGCGCTGGCTGACCTCGGCCGCGCAACCCGACACGGGGCGGGGGTAATGCGCATCAAGGAAAGTGCCTTCATGGCCAGTGATCGTTAATGGTTCAAACGCGCCGGCAGACAGTGGCACATCGGGGAAAATATGACGCAGGGCAAGGTAGACCGATGAAAATGTGGTGGCACGAACCGAATTCATCGGCCCCGCGCAAGGCAAGGAGGAGCCGGTAAAATCAAAGGTCAACCGATCATCGTGGCGCGTGACATTCAAGGCAATTGTCAAAGGTTCGTTAACCACGCCGTCACTGTCGATAAAGGCTTTTGATTTGTAGCTGCCTTGTGGGATCAGCGCGATCTTGGCGCGCATCTGGGCCGCTGCAAGCGTACGGATTTCGGCTATGGCAGCTGTGACCGTTGCGTCACCATAGCGGTTCAGTAGTTCGGTCAGCCGATCTGCACCCACCAAAAGCGCCGAGGCTTGGGCCTGCACATCCCCGATGCGTTGTTCGGACACGCGGATGTTTGAACATATGATCGACCAGATTTCAGTGTCTAACACCGCCTTTTTGAATAGTTTAACAGGTGGCAAGCGCAGCCCTTCCTGTTCTGCCGCTGTGGCTGATGCAGAAAACCCACCGGGAACCGCGCCGCCGGTATCGGGCCAATGGCCCGTGTTGGACAGCCAGCAATAGATTTCACCACCCCGATAAAACGGCATGGCAAAGCGCACATCCATCAAGTGCGTGCCACCAAGATAGGGGTCATTGACGATATAAATATCGCCGGGTTCAGGTGGCAGGGTTTCGCCACTGGCGATGCGTTCGATGATGTGGCGCGTGGAAAACTGCATGGTTCCCACAAATACCGGCAACCCGCGCGCGCCTTGGGCGATCAGCGAGCCATCAATCGCAGAATAGATCCCGTCTGAGCGGTCATCAGCCTCGGCTATCACCGGAGAAAAGGCGGCGCGGCTGAAGGTCAAGTCCATCTCATCGCAGCATTGTTGCAGGCCTGCTTGGATCACGGCAAGGGTAATTGGGTCAATTTTGGCCATATTTGTGACTGCTTCAGGCATGTGGCACCGTGATGATCAGGTTTCCATCCGGGTCAGATGTGACGGTGCAACCGGGATGCACAAGGGTCGTGGTGTCCATCTGTTCAATCAACGCAGGGCCATCTAGGTGCAGATCCAAAGGCAGATGGTCGCGCCAATAGACCGGGGTTTCTACCCAACCGTTAAACCAGACAGATCGGGTGGATTGTGGAGTCGCTACAGCATGACGTCCAGCCGGGTCGATCAGGCGCGACAAGTCCATTTCCGGGCGCTGCCCGATTATGGACGTGTTGAGATTTACCAGATTGGCGCGAATTGTTGGCAGATTAACACGAAAACGCGCATGATATGCAGCCTCAAACCTTTGCTGCAAGTCCTCTCGTGTCGGCGTGGCGTCGGGCAAAGGCACGCGTAACAGGTGGGTTTGGCCGATGAACTGCATATCGGCCGAAAGCTCAGCCTGTATTTGGGTCAGCTGGATGCCGGCGGCGTTGATTCGGTCAGTTCCGATTGCGATTTGATTGGCCAGAATGGCGTGAACATCGGCCATATCCACCGCATCTAAACGACGGTTGAGCGTGCGCACCGTATCATGCCGCAGATCCGCGACCACACACCCCAAAGCGTTGGTCATGCCAGGACGTGCAGGTACCAGAACGCGGGGAATACCCAATTCGGCGGCCAATGCAGTCGCATGCAGCGGGCCTGCGCCACCAAAAGCAAATAGCGCATAGTCCCGCGGATCAGCCCCAAGTGAGAGCGAGACCATACGGATCGCACCCGCCATATGGGTGTTGGCAATGCGAATCACAGCTTCGGCTGCAGCCTCCGGGCCAAGGCCAAGAGGCTTGCCGATTTTTGTCTCGAATACCGCAGAAATTGCAGTTTGGTGTGCACCAAAACGTGAGGCAGGAAGGCGACCAAGCAAAAGGTTGGCATCCGAAATCGTCGGCTCTGTGCCGCCCTTGCCATAGCAAATCGGGCCGGGAACTGATCCTGCAGAATGTGGCCCCACCCGCAGCATGCCGCCCGCATCGACCCGCGCGATCGACCCGCCCCCGGCACCAACCGTGCGCACATCGACCATGGGAACATGGATCGGCATGGCATATTCGACCTCAATCTCGTTTGAGACAGGCGCGCGCGCATTTTTAATCAAGGCAACGTCGGTCGACGTGCCGCCCATATCATAGGTGATAAGGTTGGGAATGCCCGCCCGGCGCCCCGTGGCCACAGCAGCCATAACGCCCGAGGCAGGGCCGGACATCACGGTTTTCACGGCCTCAACGCTCACCTGCGACGCCGGGACCATGCCACCATTGCCATTCATCACCAGCAGGTCGTTCTGATACCCCTTGTCGCGCAGCGCTGTGGCAAGCGACTGCACATAACGCTCAAGCAACGGCTGGACTGAGGCATTGACCGCAGCGGTCACCCCACGCTCAAATTCTCGCGATTCGGACAAAAGGGCGTGGCCGCAGGTGATGTACTTTGTTGGCCATATCTCAGCTGCGATCTGGGCTGCCCGGAGTTCATGCGCCGGGTTGGCATAAGCGTGCAAAAAATGGATAACAAGCGACTCACAGCCCATTTCTGCAAGGTTCGTGACGTTTTGGCGCAACTCATCTTCATTTAAAGCGGTCAGGATGCGGCCTTTGGCATCCATCCGCTCGGCCACTTCAAGGCGCAGATCGCGGGGGATGATGGGGGTGAATTGGCCGGTCATGCCATAAGCGTTCGGGCGGGTGCGGCGACCAAGTTCCAAGATATCACGAAAGCCTTTGGTGGTGATAAGGCCGGTTTTCGACAGCTTGCGCTCCAGCACCGCATTGGTCGTTGTTGTCGTGCCATGGACGATCAGCGCAAGCTCGGAGAGTGGGGTTTGCGATTGGTCAAGGGCGGTGAGAACACCTGCCGCCTGTCCGCCAGTATTCGGGTCAAGCGTCGTAGGGGTTTTGGCCAACCGCACCTCACCCGTTGCAGGATTCAAGATGACCAAATCGGTAAAGGTGCCACCAACATCCGCGCCGGCAATAAGGGTTGCGGTCATTCTTACACCCCCACATAGGTTTGAAATTGCGATGAGCTGACATTTAGCCCCATGTTAGGCATTGTTTCGGCCACGCTGCCAGCCGTGACAAAGGCGATCTGATCGGCCATGGCAAGCACCGCATCGACACGCTGTTCCACAAGCACAATCGCAACCCCAGTCGACTTTAGGGTCAGCAACGTGTCCCGAATAAGGGTAATCATCGAGGGTTGCAGCCCCTCGGTCGGTTCATCGAGCAACAGCACGCTGGGTTCCAAACACAGCGCACGGGCGATGGCGAGCATCTGTTGCTCGCCGCCCGACAAGGTAGACGACCGCTGCGCCAGCCTTTCGCGCAACCGAGGAAACAGCGACAGCACATAGTCGCGGGTCTGAAGCCCCTTGCCCCGTGTCATCAGGCCAATTTCAATATTTTGCGCGACAGTCAGTTCACCAAACAAACGGCGTCCTTGCGGAACGTAGCCTACGCCACGGCGCGGCACCTCATGCGCGGGCAGGGTGTGCAATGCGGTGCCGTTCAAGGTGATGGTCCCTGCCGTCGCCGTGATTTGCCCCATAATGGCGCGCAACATCGTGGTTTTGCCTGCCCCATTCCGGCCCATGACGCAGGTTACCTCACCCGGCTTGGCCACCAGCGACAGGCCGCGCAGCACTTGGACATTTCCATAACCCGCATCAACTTTGGACAGTTCCAGCACCCGCTAACCCCCCAGATAGGCAGTTTGCACCGCCGGATTGGCCCGAATTTCGGCGGGTGTGCCTGTGGCCAGCGTTTCGCCAAAGTTCAGGACGGTGATCTGGTCTGCAAGGTCCATCACCACATCCATGTTATGCTCGATCAGCAGCACGGTGGTTTGCGGCGTTACCTCGCGGATCAAGGCGTTAAAGGCGTCAATCTCGGAATTCGCAAGACCTTGGGTCGGCTCATCCAAAATCAGCAGCCGGGGTGCCATCGACAGCCCCATCGCAATTTCCAGCAGGCGTTGGTGACCATAGGCTAGTGTTCCCGCGATTTGATCGGCGCGGTCGGCAAGGCCCACACGGTCAAGGGCTGCCATCGTGTCGGCCTGCAAATGCTTGCTGCCTTTGCGTTGAATGGCCAATGCGACGTTATCAAACACTGGCAGATTGGCGTAGATAGAGGTGATCTGAAACGTATAGGCAATGCCACGCGCCACACGGGTATGGGCCGGCAGACGGGTTATATCAGCCCCGTCAAACTGAATAGTCCCCGCACTTGGCGCGATACGCCCTGAAAGCAGGCTGACAAAGGTGGTTTTGCCTGCACCATTCGGGCCAATCAACGCGTGGACTTGGCCTGTGATCAGGTCAAAATTCACGGCCTCCACCGCTTTGATACCATCGTAATGCTTGGTCAATCCGCGCGCCGTCAAAAGGGGTGCAGACAGAATTATGGCAGCCATTTTGCCCCCCTGTCGCGCACCCAACCAAAAATCCCCTTGGGCGCAAACAGCACCAGCACCAACAGCGCCGCCCCCACCACGAACAAATGTGCAGTGGTATAGCCCGAGGATATGTCGATCAAATAAAACATCAACAGCGCCCCAAGGAACGGGCCAAGCGTGGTGCCAGCCCCGCCAAGAAGGACATATAGAAGTGGCAGAATGGAATATTGGATGGTGGCAAAACTGGCCCCAACATAGCCAAACAGAACGCCATACGCTGCCCCCGCTGCCCCCGCATAAAGCCCAGAAATCACCAGCGCGGTCAGTTTAACGCGAAACGGGTTATAGCCCAACATGCGGCTGCGTTCCTCATTTTCACGCATCGCGATCATCGACCGCCCAAGGTTTGACCGGGTCAGCGCAAGGTTTACCAGCAGCCCCACACCAAACAGGATCAGCGCCGCGAAATAGCGCGGGGTGTCGGATGACAGATCAATACCGCCAATGCTGCGGGCGGCGCGGGTGATAACAAAACCTTCGTCGCCGCGCGTATAGGCGCCGAAATACAAAATGGTCAGATACCCCGCTTGGGCAAACATCAGCGTTACGATCATAAAGCTGACGCCGCCTGTGCGCAGTGCCAACACGCCCGTCGCGGCCGCAATCGAGCCGCCTGCGGCCAACCCCAGCAGCAAGGCAGGTGCAGCAGACAGCCCCCACAGCTCAATCCCAAGGCCAGTGGCATAAAGCCCCGCCGCAAAGAACAGCGCATGGCCAAGCGACAATAGCCCGGTGTAGCCAAAGGCGATGTTATAGCCCATCGCAAACACCGCCAGCACCATAATGCGGGCGATGTTGGTGTGGTGATAGGGCGGCAGCAAATATTGCGCCGCAAACAAGGCCACAAGTACGGCGATATGTAAGGTTAGCGCGCGGGTCATGGCTTGGCTCCAAACAGCCCTTGCGGGCGGAATACCAACACCATGGCGACCAGCAAAGTGGCCAGAATTTTCGCCAATGTGGGGGAAAAGAACACGGATATCACACCATCCGACAACCCGATCACTAACGCCGCAACCAACGTCCCGCGCAGTGATCCCAACCCCCCGATGATCACCACGATAAACGACAGCAGCAATGGGTCATGCCCCATCAGATAATGCGCTTGCTGGATTGGCACGATCAGCACCGCAGCTATCGCGGCCAACCCTGCACCTAGTGCGAAAACGGCAGCATATACGCGGTCAACATTGATGCCAAAGGCGCGGGCGGTGCCCCGGTCAAGCTGGGTCGCCCGCATGATAAGACCTGCGCGCGTGCGCGTCATCAACACCCAAACCGCCAGCAAAATTGCAAGCGTCGCAAACACCACAGCGATCTTGTACCCTGAATAGCCGAACCACGGAAGTTGGATGCGCAGATCAAACGGCGCCAAAACCGGGCGGGCATCGGGACCATAAAACGTCAGCGCCGCTTGTTGGAAAATGTAGCTTAACCCAATGGTGGCCACGATCGTCGCCTCAGGGTCATATTTCAGCCGTTTCAAGATCAACGTATCCGACAGCGCCGCAATCCCGCCGACAATCAGCGGGCAAATCACCAAAGCCGCAGCAAACCCCACTGCAGGCGGGCCGGGCATATAATGAGTCACAAACCACGCAATTACAGCGCCCAGCATGAAAAACTCGCCATGCGCCACGTTGACCACCCGCATCACACCAAACACCAGCGACAGCCCCACAGCGGTTAATGCCAAGACGGCGGCCATAACCATGCCTTCCATCAAGGCCAACAGCAAAAACGGGCCGAAATCCATTCAACAATCCCTGCGTTTCATCTTGGTTCAAATACCTCTGGGGTGAGACGCGCAGCGGCGAGGGGGCAGCGCCCCCTCTCCTTGTCTTGGATGATCAGAACGACATTGTGGTGTAATCCACCGCATCCGGATACATCCCATCCTCAATGCTGGTGGTATGCACCCGCATCAACTTGCCGCCTTCAACCTTGCTGATGAATTGATGGCCAAAGACCTGATGGGTTTTGCCATTGAACACCTTGTCCCCTTGCGGGTGCGCTTGGCTGGCGGGGATGGTTGTCATCGCTTCAATCGCTTCAACAAACTTCTGGCGATCAGCGGTTGATTGATAACCCGATGCCTCCATCCCGGCCTTGATCATGAACAAGGTTTCCCAGCATGAAAACATATGGGCATAGGTCGATATATCCTTGCTGTCCGAAATCGACGCGCCATTGTCATCCACGCCAACAGCGGCGCGGTAGAATGTTTCATGTTCAGACGCGTCCGCTTGTTTCACGCGGCAATCACCTTCCCAGAAATGGGTGCCTTCCAGAAACTCAAGGCCGGGCGATGCGGTATCCACCGCTTCTAGGCTGTCAATGAACCCAAAGATTTCAGGGCGCGCGCCGGTGCCGTAAAACTCACCCAATTCCTTGACAAAGGTCAGAACGGCAGGCCCGACCATAACATGGTACAAAACCTCGGTTTCCTTGGGGATTTGCGGCAAATAGCGGGTAAAGCTGGTTTCTGTTGGTGGAATGGCGATGTGCTTGATCACCTCACCGCCCTGCGCTGCAATCGCTGTGGTGAAATAGTCGCGGTGGTCATGGCCAAAGGCATAGTCGGGGAACACCATTGTCACCTTTTTCCCAAGGTTCTGTGACACCCACGGCGCCATCGCTGTCACCTGCGCGCGCACATCAGTGATGCCCGGTTGCATCGTCCAACGGTTCAGCTTGCCCGATGCCACGTGGAACCCTTCGGAACACACCAGATAGGGGACCTTCAGCTCGCCCGCGCGGGGGGCAGACCCGATAACCACATGCGAAAACAACGGGCCAAAGATCGCATCGCAGCCCGCCTGCGACGTTAGCTTTTCCACCACTTCTGCGCC
>CBDTUV010000028.1:0-15658 GCA_965363575.1 uncultured Pseudorhodobacter sp.
TGCATCCTCTATCTTAAACTCCACCAGTCCGGTGTGGTATGTTTCAGCCCAAAGCGCACTGGTTGACGTCATCAGGACAAAGGCGGTGGTTGCGATCTTGTGTTTCATGTTAGCTACTCCGAATGTTGGGGTGATCACACTGACTTCGGCCAAGATCACAACCGAAACAATGGGTTGACCCCCTATGCGCTGTCCTTGAACCTGATCTAGGACAGAACAAACAGGATCTAGGACAGGTGGACGCACGGATATGATGGTTTTCCCGCTGCCTTTGCTGACCTTTTTGATGGCCGCAGTCGCCGCAACCCTGATCTGGCGACTCGATTTTGGCTTGGCTTTGGCACGCACTTTGTTTGTGGCATTCTTTGCACTTGTCGCCTGTGGCGCGCTGCTGGTGGGCTTGCGGTTTGGCTATGGTGTGGAACAGTTTATTCCTTTGCAACGGGCGTTGCCGTTGCTGGGCGGGCCGCTGTTGTACCTTGGTTTTGCCGTCCTCACCGTTCCCGCAGCCCAAGTGCCGCGTATGCTTGCCGTGCATTTGGGTATCGCTTTGGGGGCCGCCTTGGTCGCGCCAAATCTTTTTGCGGGCTGGCTGGGTTTGGACAGCGTTATCGCGCTCAGCTACAGCGTTTATGCTGCCGCCATCCTGCTCCTTTGGCGCAAAGGGCCAAACACCCTGTGCCATGCCCGTCTGGAAATGACTGCGGCCTTGCACCGCTGGATGCTTTGGGCGGCAGGGTTTTTGCTGGCGATGGTGCTGATCGACACCGCCATCGCCGCAAGCTTTGCCTTGCACCGCAGCGATGAGGCGGTAAAAATCATCTCGTTTGGCTCGGTCGCCCTGATCGGCCTTATGGTCTTGGCCATCATCACCGCAGCCTCCTTTGGCGCGTCGCGCAAACCCCAAACCATTGTGCTTGTCCCGCAAGATGAGGCCGCCGCACTGGAACAAGCCGCCCATGCGTTCCTAACCTCAACCCAGCTTTATCTTGACCCCGCGCTGTCCATCGACCGGCTTGCCAAGCGGATGCATGTGCCGATGCGCAACCTGTCAGCGGCGATCAATCAATCCAAAGGCATGAATGTCTCGCAATATGTGAACGGGTTTCGCCTGTCCCATGCCGCCACGCTGTTGCGCGAAACACAGCTCAGCGTGACCGAGATTGCGGCGCAAGCAGGCTTTCTCAGCCGCTCAAACTTTTACCGAGAGTTTCAGCGTAGCCATAACCAATCGCCCGCCGCATACCGCCAACAATCGGGGCAATAAGCCAAAGCTGGGGTGCTGCGTCTAATTCCCTGCGCGCAAAGGTTAATACGCAGTTAAAAAAATTTACGATATGTATGTAAATCAATTGCTTACAAAAACGTCCGCGCGCGATTCACCTGCGATTTTCGCCCTCAATCGCGCCTTGGATCCGCCGGATAAACCCCCAAAATATCGCGCTCTGATGTGAAATACTTCAGCTCATCCAGCGCCAATTTGACGTTTTCATCCTCGGGGTGGCCTTCAATATCGGCATAAAATTCGGTGGCCGTAAACGACCCCCCCACCATATAGCTTTCCAATTTGGTCATGTTGACCCCATTGGTCGCGAACCCCCCCATCGCTTTATAAAGGGCGGCCGGGATATTTCGGACCCGAAAGGTAAAGGTGGTCATCATCTTCTTGCCCCGCCGCGAATGATCGGCCTCGCGCGACATCACCAAAAATCGGGTGGTGTTGTTGGATTGATCCTCAATTTTGCGGGCCAGCACATCCAGCCCGTAAATCTCGCCTGCCAATTCAGACGCCAGCGCCCCCAAGGCAGGCTCCCCCTTTTCCGCCACAGCCTTGGCCGACCCAGCCGTATCGGCCCCCGTCACGGCCGTAATCGCGTGGGTTTTCAAAAAGTCGCGGCACTGGCCCAACAGGACCGTGTGGCTCATCGCCCGCTTGATCTGCTCCAGCTTGGCCCCCGGAACGGCCAGCAGGTTGATATGAACGCGAACAAAGGCCTCATCAATGATCCGCAGGCCGGATCCGGGCAAAAGCGTGTGAATATCCGCCACGCGGCCATAGGTGGAGTTTTCGACCGGCAGCATCGCCAGATCCACCTCACCCGAACGGCACGCCTCAATCGCGTCTTCAAAAGTACGGCAAGCCACCGCCTCCAGCCCCGGCCTTGCCTGACGGCAGGCCTCGTGCGAATAGGCACCCAATTCTCCTTGAAATGCGATACGACCTGTCATTTTAGGCAATCTCCGTCGATAAAAGCGGGTTCGGGGCGTTTGATCGCGCTAGTATACCTTGAATTAGGGCGTGGGAAGCGGTTAGAAGCAGCCAAAGTGAACGCTGAAGCGAGGCGCGACATGTTCGACACGATGACAATGACCAAAGTAGTTGGGGCCACTTGCGGGTCACTTCTTGTATTTCTGCTAGGTGGCTGGGCTGCCCAAGCGCTCTATACCACCGGCGGCGGCCATGGTGGTGAGGGCGAGCAAGCCTATACCATCGATACAGGCGCAGGTGATGCACCTGCTGCGGCAGCAGAAGGCCCAAGCTTTGAAGAGGTATATGCCTCTGCCGACGCGGCCGCGGGCGAAAAGGTGTTTTCCAAGTGCAAGGCTTGCCACAAATTGGACGGCACCGATGGCACCGGCCCACACCTGAACGGTGTTGTTGATCGCGCCAAAGCTGCAATCGCCGGCTTTGGCTATTCCGACGCGATCAAAGCGGTCGCATCACAAAGCTGGACGCCGGAAAACCTGAACGGTTTCTTGACCAGCCCCAAAAACTACATGCCCGGCACCAAGATGAGCTTTGCAGGCCTGCCCAAACCCGCAGACCGCGCCAATCTGATCGCTTGGCTTGCAACGCAGCCATAAGACTGCTGCAATTTTGGCAAAAGGCCGTCCAGCAGGGCGGCCTTTTGCGTTTTTGCGGCCTCAATCACGCAAACGCAACTTGTTGCGGCTACAGGTTACATCCTAGCATGGGCCAAGATCGTGCCGCCAATGGGCAAGGCGTTTTGGACCCATCGGCGCGCGAACAAAGTGATGGCAGCAAGGAGTATTCAATGCGGGTGACGAGAACAGCAACAACGGTCAAAACACTGCGGCCTGTCGAGAGGGTCGCAAGGTTTGGTATGATGGGTGGGGCAGTTATCTTGGCGCTTGCGGCCGCAACTGTGGCAGCGCGGGCAGAAGCGACGATCACCACGCATGGCATTTCGACCTTTGGTGAGCTGAAATACCCGGCGGGCTTTAAACATCTGGACTATGTGAACCCGGCAGCCCCCAAGGGTGGCGAGATCTCGGAATGGACCTCTGGCGGCTTTGACAGTATGAACCCCTATTCGATCAAGGGGCGGTCTGCGGCGCTTTCATCTGCGTCGTTCGAGTCGATCTTGGAGGGCACGGATGATGAAGTTGGGGCCAATTACTGCTTGCTCTGCTCCACGCTTGAATACCCTGAAGATCGGTCTTGGGTGATTTTCAACCTTCGTGATGATGTTAGGTTTTCGGACGGTACGCCATTGACGGCCGAAGATGTGATTTTCTCATATGAGGTGTTTTTGGCCAAAGGCCTTACCGATTTCCGCACCATCTTTGCCACCAAAGTTGAAAGCGTAGAGGCTTTGGACCCGTTGCGGGTTAAATTTACTTTTAAGACCGGCATTCCCACGCGTGATTTGCCGCAAGATGTGGGTGCGCTGCCGGTTTTGTCCAAAGCGCAATATGAGGCCGAGGGGCTGGACCTTGCCGAAAGCAGCCTGACGCCGTTTGTCGGGACTGGCGCCTATGCGCTAGGTAGCATGCGGATTGGTGAGTCGGTGACGTATGAACGCAATCCTGATTACTGGGGCAAAGACCACCCGCTGCGGGTTGGGACCAATAACTTTAATACGATTCGTATCGAATATTTCGCCGACTATGATGCCGCATTTGAGGGCTTTAAGGGTGGCAGCTATACTTTCCGCAATGAAGCGTCTTCGATCAAATGGGCGACGGGGTATGATTTTCCGGCGGTCAAGAATGGCTACGTGATTAAGGCTGAGCTGGACTCGGGACAAAAGACTACCGGGCAATCCTTTGTCTTCAACCTGCGTCGGGAAAAGTTCCAAGACCCCCGCGTGCGTGAAGCGATCGGGTTGATGTTCAACTTTGAATGGTCGAATGCGACACTGTTTTACAGGATCTATGACCGGATCAATTCTTATTGGGGCAACAGCTTTATGGAGGCAACGGGCGTGCCATCGCCCGAAGAAGTTGCCCTGTTGCAGCCGCTGGTCGATGACGGGCTGTTGGATCCATCGATTCTGACGGACGAGGCTGTGATGGCCCCCGTTTCGGGTGACCGCCAGTTGGACCGGGGCAATTTGCGCAAAGCGTCCGCCTTGCTGGCCGAAGCGGGCTGGGAAGTTGGCGACGACGGGATGCGGCGGAATGCCAAGGGCGAGGTGTTACGGATCGAGTTTCTGGAGGACAGCCCAACCTTTGATCGCGTGATCAACCCTTTTGTTGAAAACCTGCGCAGCCTTGGCATAGATGCAGTTTTGACACGGGTCGATAATGCCCAAATGGAAGACCGCACCCGCCCGCCGAAATATGATTTCGACATAACCAATCATTTTGCTCAGACCGGGTATTTTTCGGGGACTGAGTTGAAGCAATATTACGGGACCGAAACAGCCGATGTGTCGTCTTTCAACGCGATGGGGTTGAAAAGCAAAGCTGTCGACCGGATGATCGATGTTGTGTTGGCCGCCAATTCTTTGGACAGCCTGACCACGGCTACCAAGGCGCTGGACCGCGTGATGCGGCTGGAACGCTTTGGCATTTTCCAATGGTACAAGGCCAAGCACACGGTCGCCTATTACAATATTTTTGAACATCCCGAAACGCTGCCGCCCTACGCACTGGGCGAATTGACTTTCTGGTGGTACAACGCGGAAAAGGCCGCAGCCCTAAAGGCGGCAGGCGCGCTGAAATAACGATAAAAAACGGCAGGTAAGCAGTATGGGTGCCTATATCCTTCGGCGGTTGTTGCTGATTATTCCAACCTTGCTTGGGATTATGATCATCAACTTTGCGATGGTTCAATTCGTGCCGGGAGGCCCGATAGAGCAGATTTTGGCGCGGCTGGATGGTGGCGGTGACGCGTTGCAGGGGATTTCGGGGTCGGGCGATGCCGGGACCGAAAACACCGGCAATACCGAGTATTTGGGCGCGCGCGGATTGCCGCCCGAGTTTATTGCCGAGTTGGAAAAGCAGTTCGGTTTTGACAAGCCCCCGTTGCAGCGATTCTTGGATATGCTGTGGAACTATGCGCGGTTTGATTTTGGCGAAAGCTATTTCAGATCTATTTCGGTGACAGATTTGGTGCTGGAAAAAATGCCGGTGTCGATCAGTTTGGGGCTTTGGTCCACCTTGATTGCATATTTGGTGTCGATCCCCTTGGGAATTCGCAAAGCGGTCCGAGATGGAACGCCGTTTGATACCTGGACTTCTGGTGCGATCATTGTGGCCTATGCAATCCCTGGGTTTTTGTTTGCGATTCTGCTTTTGGTGCTGTTTGCGGGTGGGTCGTATTGGAAGATTTTTCCGCTGCGCGGCCTGACATCCGAGGGGTTTTCAGACCTGTCGCTTATTGGCAAGGCGCTGGACTATATGTGGCACATGGCGCTGCCAATCCTTGCGTCCACTATTGCAAGTTTTGCAACGCTGACTTTGCTGACCAAAAACAGTTTTCTAGATGAGATTGGCAAGCAATATGTGATGACTGCCAAGGCCAAGGGGTTGTCGGAAAGCCGGGTTTTATACGGGCATGTGTTTCGCAATGCGATGCTGATTGTGATTGCGGGGTTTCCGGCGGCGTTTGTGTCGATTTTCTTTGGCCAAAGTCTGATTATTGAAACGATTTTCTCGTTGGATGGTTTGGGCCAGATGGGCTTCAAAGCGGTGGTTGAACGGGATTACCCTGTCATGTTCGGCACTCTATATGCCTTTGGAATCATGGGGCTGCTCGTAGGGATCATCTCAGACCTGATGTATGTGTGGATTGATCCGCGCATTGATTTTGAGGGGCGTGGCTGATGGCACTGTCCCCACTAAACCAGCGCCGCTGGCGCAATTTCAAGGCCAATCGCCGGGCGTTTTGGTCGCTGTGGCTGCTGTTGGTGTTGTATGGCCTATCGTTGTTTGCCGAGGTGCTGGCGAATGATAAACCGCTGCTTGTCAGCTATCGCGGCGATATTCGCGCACCGTTCTTGCAGTTTTATCCCGAAACCGCCTTTGGTGGCGATTTTCGGACAGAGGCAAAGTATCGCGACCCCGAAGTGCGCTGTCTGATCCGGTCGGGCGGCGTAGAGGCGTGTTTGGATGACCCTGATGCCAGTTTGGCCGCGCTGGATGCAGGCAGACTGGACGGAGCGGAAAAGGGTTGGGTGTTGTGGCCGCCAATCCCCTACAGTTTTAACACCATCAACAATATTGGCCGCGCCGCCCCCAGCCCGCCCGATGCAAACCATTGGCTGGGTACCGATGATACCGCGCGCGATGTGACCGCTAGGGTGATCTATGGCTTCCGGCTGTCGGTGTCCTTTGCGCTGATCGTGACGTTTCTGACCTCAGTTATCGGGGTCGCGGCCGGGGCGGTGCAGGGGTACTTTGGTGGTTGGGTTGATCTGATTTTCCAACGGGTGTTAGAGATTTGGGGATCTACCCCCAGCCTTTATATCATCATCATCGTCGCTGCGATTTGGCGGATGAACTTTTGGTTGCTGGTGGGGTTGATGGTCTTGTTTGGCTGGACCTCTTTGGTTGGGGTCGTTCGGGCCGAATTTCTGCGCGCCCGGAACTTTGAATATGTTCGCGCGGCCAAAGCGCTTGGCGTATCGGACCGGGTCATCATTTTCCGCCATGTGTTGCCCAATGCGATGGTGGCCACGCTGACCATGCTGCCGTTCATCATCACGGGTACCATTGGGTCGCTTGCGGTCTTGGACTTCTTGGGTTTTGGTCTGCCTGCCTCGGCCCCCAGCCTTGGTGAACTGACCCTGCAAGCTAAGCAAAACCTGCAAGCGCCATGGCTCGCCTTTACCGCGTTTGCGGTGTTCGCGACTATGCTGTCCTTGCTGGTGTTCATCTTTGAAGGTGTGCGCGATGCCTTTGACCCGCGAAAGACCTTTCAATGAGTGATACTGTCCTAACCGTTGAAAACCTACAGGTCGGCTTTCGTCAGGATGGCCGGGTTATTCAGGCTGTCAAAGGCGTGTCATTCAGCGTGGCGCGCGGCGAAACTGTGGCCTTGGTAGGGGAAAGCGGGTCTGGCAAATCGGTGACCGCGCTGTCGACCGTGTCGCTACTGCCTACCAGTGCCGAGGTGTCGGGGTCGATCCTGTACAACGGCACCCAGATGGTTGGCGCGCCCGAGGCGGATTTGCGCCGGGTGCGTGGCAATGACATCAGCTTTATTTTCCAAGAGCCGATGACAAGTTTGAACCCGCTGCACACGATTGAAACGCAACTGGCCGAGAGCCTTGAGCTGCATCAGGGTTTGGACGGTGCGCAGGCGCGGGCGCGGATATTGGAGTTGTTGGAAAAGGTGGGTATTCGCGATGCCGAAAGCCGACTGGGGGCCTATCCGCACCAATTGTCGGGTGGGCAACGCCAGCGGGTGATGATTGCGATGGCGCTGGCCAACGGGCCGGAATTGCTGATTGCGGATGAACCGACCACGGCGCTGGATGTGACGATCCAAGCGCAAATCCTTGAACTGCTGGCAGAATTGAAGCGGGCCGAGGGATTGAGCCTTTTGTTCATTACCCATGATCTGGGGATTGTGCGGCGCATCGCCGACCGGGTTTGCGTGATGCAAGGCGGCGAGATTGTGGAGCAAGGCCCCACCGCTGAGATTTTTGCCAACCCGCAGCACCCCTACACCAAAACCCTGCTAGAGGCTGAGCCGAAGGGCCGTCCCGAACCCGCGCCAACGGACGGCGAAGAGATCGTGCGGACCGAAAAACTGCGGGTCTGGTTTCCCATTCATCGCGGATTTCTGCGCAAGACCGTGGGCCATGTAAAGGCGGTGAACGCGGCCAGTATTTCGGTGTGCGCAGGCGAAACCTTGGGAATTGTGGGCGAAAGCGGGTCGGGGAAAACCACCCTTGCCTTGGCAATTTTGCGGCTGATCCCGTCAGAAGGGCCGATCGTTTTGATGGGCCAAAACATCCAAAATTGGCCGACAAAGCAGATGCGCGATTTGCGCAAGCAAATGCAGGTCGTGTTCCAAGACCCCTATGGCAGCCTGTCGCCGCGCATGACCATTGAACAGATCATCGCTGAAGGTTTGGGCGTCCATGGCACTGCCAAAGGCCAAGATCATCGCCAGATGGTGGCCGAGATTATGACCGAGGTGGGGTTGGACCCGGCCATGATGGGCCGCTATCCGCATGAATTCTCGGGCGGCCAACGCCAGCGCGTGGCGATTGCGCGGGCCATGATTCTGCGCCCCAAACTGGTACTGCTGGATGAGCCGACATCGGCGCTGGACATGACAGTGCAAGTGCAGATTGTGGAATTGTTGCGCGATTTGCAGCGCAAACAAGGGTTGGCCTATCTGTTTATCAGCCATGATTTACGCGTTGTTCGTGCTTTGGCGCATAAGGTTATCGTGATGAAGCAAGGCGACGTGGTGGAGCAAGGGATCGGGTCACAGGTGTTTGACGACCCGCAAACCGAGTATACCAAGTCCTTGATGGCGGCCGCTTTTGGACGGCGCAGCACAACGGATTCTTGATGAAAATCCTTTTCGTACACCAAAATTTCCCAGCCCAGTTTTTATATCTGGCGCCGGCCCTAAAGGCGCGTGGGCATGACTGCCGGGCGTTGACCGATGTTGCCAACACGCGGGAAAGCACGATCCCGACCTCGCGCTATCGTCATGATGTGCCGCCACCCGATCCAAAAGCCACGCGGTTGGGGCGGAATTTTACCCAGATGTCGGATCGCGGAGTCAACGCGGCGCGGGCGTGTTTGCAACTGCGCGACAAGCATGGCTATGCGCCCGACGTGATCTTTGGCCATTCTGGCTGGGGTGAAACGTTGTTTTTGAAAGAGATTTGGCCGAACGCCAAACTGATTGTCTATGCGGAGTTTTATTATCGGGGTGTGGACCGTGATGTGGGTTTTGATCCGGAATTTTCGCGCCCTGGTTTTGATGCGGTCATGTTGGCACAATCGCGCGCGGCCCATTTGGGGCAATCATTGATGCATGCGGACGCGGGGCTTGCGCCAACAAAATGGCAGGCAAGCACTTACCCGCCCGCCTTGCAGCCGATGATCAAGGTGATTTTTGACGGGGTGAATACGGAAACCATGGCTCCAAACCCCGAGGCAAGCCTGGCGCTGCCCAATGGCAAGGTGCTGCGGGCCGGGGATGAGGTGTTGACCTTTGTGAACCGCAATCTGGAACCTTACCGGGGCTATCACAGCTTTATGCGGGCCTTGCCGGATGTCATGGCCGCGCGGCCGAATGCGCAGATCGTGATCATTGGGGGGGATGAGGTCAGTTATGGCGCCGCGGCCCCTACTGGCAAAACGTGGAAGCAGATCTTTTTGGATGAGGTGAAGGATAGGCTGGACTTAAGCCGCGTGCATTTGCTTGGTAAAGTGCCCTATCCGCAGTTTGTGGCACTTATGCAGATCAGCCGCGCACATGCTTATCTGACCTATCCCTTTGTGCTGTCATGGTCGATGCTAGAGGCGATGTCGGCGGGGGCCTATGTGATCGGGTCAAAAACCGCCCCGGTGGAAGAGTTGATTGAGGACGGCGTCAACGGCCGCTTGGTTGATTTCTTTGATATCAAAGGTTGGTCGGTTGCCTTGACAGAAGCCTTGGCAAAGCCAGAGCGCTTTATGCCCCAGCGTCGTGCCGCGCGGCAAACCATTTTAGACAATTATGACCTGCAAAACGTCTGCATGCCGCGCATGATCGACTATGTCGAAAGTTTCGCACCCAAGGCCTAAACCGCGGCGGAATGTTGCGCCTTGCCGTGGTCATAGGCATCAAAGGCCCGCGCTATGATCCGGGTCAATGGGCGGGCGCGGGTTGGAATGGCAAAACCCTCATCATTCAGCGTAACCATATCGCCAAAAGTATCCTTGGCCGATTGGAACATCGCCTCGATCGCCTGAGGTGTCGTGTCAAAGTCACGAAGCAGTTCAACGCGGTCTACGCGGAAATCGCACATCAGCGCCTCAATAATTCTGGCGCGCAGCAGGTCTTCGCCCGCAAAGACATGGCCGCGATGCACCGAAAACTGGCCATCGCGGATAGCCTTGGTATGGGCCGCTGTTGCGCTGGCATTCTGGGCAAAACCCTGCGGAAAGCGCGAGATGGACGATGCGCCAAGCCCGATCAAGGCCGTGGCCCTATCATCGGTATAACCTTGGAAGTTTCGGCGCAGGTCGCCCTTGGCCTGCGCAATCGCTAAGCCATCAGTGGGGCGTGCGAAATGATCGATCCCAATTTCAGTATAGCCATCCCACGCAAACAGTTCCCGCGCGGTTTCAAACAGGCCCAGCCGCTCTTCGGCCGTCGGCAGTTTGTCGGACGGGATCAATTGCTGGCGACGGCTCATCCACGGGACATGGGCATAGCCGTAAAGCGCCACACGGTCGGGTGAAAGGGTCAGCAGCTTTTGCACCGAATCGGCGATGCGGGTTTTGGTTTGGTGCGGCAGACCGTACAGAATGTCGGCGTTCAAACTGGTGATGCCACGGTCACGAATCATATCCGCAACCTGTTTGGTCAACTCATAGCTTTGTTCACGCCCAATGGATTTCTGAATTTCGGGGTCGAAATCCTGCACACCGATGGACGCGCGGTTCATCCCGGCGGCCGCCAACGCATCAAGCCGCGCTGCATCCACTTCATTTGGGTCGATCTCAACCGAAAACTCGCCACCCTTCGCAAGTGGGACTGCTTCAAACACTTGGTCTGCCAAACCCCGCATCAGATCAGGCGACAGCAAGGTTGGCGTGCCGCCCCCCCAGTGCAGCCGCGACAAAGTGACGCCGGGGGCCAAATGACGGCGTAGCAGAGCAATTTCCGCCTTCAGCATCTCGGCATATGCCACCACTGGCGCATCCGACGAGGTGCCTTGCGTGCGGCAAGCACAAAACCAGCATAAACGCCTGCAAAATGGCACGTGGATGTACAGCGAGATCGACGCGCCCTCGGGCACCGCCTCTATCCACTCGGCAAATTGGCCTGGCCCCACGCCGGGCGCGAAATGCGGGGCGGTTGGATAGCTTGTGTAACGGGGGACGCGGGCGTCAAATAGTCCGAGCCGCTTGAGATCTGTTTGTGTGTTCATATATGTAGAATTGCCGTATAAAACGCGGCAAGACTTTGACACAGATCAAATTGGATTTTGCACATGGCTGCTGTTGACACGCTATCGTTCTCCCATGATTGCGGCGATTGCCCGATCCGGCACCGGGCCGTGTGTTCGCGGTGCGAAGACGATGAGCTTACGCAGTTGGAGCAAATCAAGTACTACCGTAGTTTTCAAGCGGGCCAGACAGTGATTTGGTCAGGGGACCGGATGGATTTTGTTGCCTCGGTTGTCACAGGCGTAGCGACTCTTAGCCAGACCATGGAAGACGGGCGGCGCCAAATGGTTGGGTTATTGTTGCCGTCCGATTTTGTAGGCCGTCCCGGCCGCGCAACTGTGGCTTATGATGTTACCGCGACGACCGACCTTGTTATGTGTTGTTTCCGCAAAAAACCGTTTGAAGAAATGATGCTGTCGACGCCCCATGTCGGCCAACGTCTTTTGGAAATGACTTTGGATGAGCTGGATTCGGCACGTGAGTGGATGTTGCTGCTGGGCCGCAAAACCGCGCGCGAAAAGATTGCAAGCCTGCTGTCGATTATTGCGCGCCGTGATGCCAGCCTTGGAGTTAAACAATCGTCCAAGCGGTTTGTGTTTGACTTGCCACTAACGCGTGAAGAAATGGCAGATTATCTGGGCCTTACGCTGGAAACCGTTTCGCGACAAATGTCGGCCCTACGCAAAGACAAGGTGATATCTTTGGATGGCAAGCGTCATGTGACGATTGAAGACTTCAATGCGTTGCAAGAGGCTGCAGGCGATGACAGCGATGGTGGGATGCTAGTCTAAGCCGTGCATAACAGGCTTTTTGACCTCAAAGACGGAAATAGGGAAAATTCTAGAGGTTAAGATCACCTTCACCGCTTTGGGGTAAACCTGATGTTGGGTGAATAAATGGGTGGTGTAATGGACGGGCAATCAAATGCCAGGCCAGTCATCATTAAGCGGAAGAAGATTGTTCAAGGCGGCGGACACCACGGTGGGGCGTGGAAAGTTGCCTATGCGGACTTTGTGACGGCCATGATGGCCTTCTTCATGCTTATGTGGCTGCTGAATGCGACAACGGAAAAGCAACGCAAGGGGTTGGCTGATTATTTCAGCCCAACGATCCCTGTAAACCGCATTTCTGGCGGTGGGGATGGTGCCTTTGGCGGCGACAGCGTGACTGTCAACGGGGACCAACCGGAAAGCGGTTTGGGGGTCGTAAACGCCTATTCCGCCGTGAACGATGATGGCGAAAGTGACAGTGGTGCCGCAGATGCAGCGTCCAAGCAAGCCTTGCAAGCACAGGCCGCCGAAATTGAAAAGGCGATGAGTGCGCGTGGTGGCGAGAGCATGACGATGGAACGTGCACTGCGCCATGTGATCACCAAAGTCACCGATGAAGGTTTGGTGATTGAGGTGTTTGATTTGCCAGAAATGCCCTTGTTTGAGGGGCTGACCGCAACGCCATCGCAGGTTACCAAAGACATTGCAGCCGTGATTGCCGAGGTGCTGGCGATTACCAGCAACAAGCTGGCCGTGAATGGGTTCGTGCGGTCTTTCCCGATTACGCTGATCGAAAATCCTGCTTGGGCAATGTCCGCCTCTCGGGCGCAATCGATGCGTGTGCTGTTGCAAGAGGCGGGGGTCGATTCGGACAAGATTGCCCGGATTGGTGGATTTGCAGATCGTAAACCTGTCACGGCGAACCCTGTGGCCGTTCGAAACAACCGACTAGAGGTGGTTTTGTTGCGTCGGGATCGGTGAAACCAAGGTGCGGGGCAAGGAAATCAGATCAAGTTTTACCTATTAGCGTGATCTTAAGGCGCAGGATGCAGTTTGGGCTTTGACCAAGGGTCCAAGCAGCAGAAAGGCGCTAACTGATATGACCATTTCCTCCTCGCTAAACGCCGGGGTGGCCGGGCTAAATGCCAACGCCACTCGCCTCGCGACAATTTCTGACAACATCGCCAACTCGGGAACCTATGGGTACAAACGTGCCAATGCCGATTTTCAAAGCATGGTAATTACGCAATCGCAGGGCGCGGGCATCTATTCGGCCGGCGGCGTTCGCGCAACCAGCACCCGTATGATTGATGAACGTGGTGCATTGGTCGGCACGTCCAACGCGCTTGATATTGCGGTTTCGGGCCGTGGTATGCTTCCGGTCGCCTCAGCCGTCAGTCTCAAAGACGGCTTTGCAAACGGATCGATGATGATGACGACAACCGGGTCATTCAGGCCTGATTCGAATGGAACGTTGCGCACTGAATCGGGCTTGGTGCTGTTGGGCTGGCCCGCAAACGCAGATGGTACAATTCCCGTTTTGCCACGTGATACTGTTTCAGGGCTAAAGCCCGTCACTATCAATGCAAACCAGCAAGCCGGCGATCCGACCACCGCCATGAAGCTTGGCGTCAACCTACCAGCCACCAGCACCGTAGCGGGCGCTGCCGGGGACACGCTACCCTTGTCAGTGGAATACTTTGGAAATCTTGGCACGTCAGAGGCCTTGGATATTACGTTTACGCCAACGGTCCCTGGAACAGGATCGTCAAACGAATGGACCATGATCATCAAAGACTCGGCGCAGGCCGGCGCCGTGATTGGCGAATATACCCTGACCTTTGACAATACGCGCGGCGCGGGCGGCACATTGCTTTCTGTTGTGCCAGTTTCTGGCGGCACCTATACGGCAGCCGATGGAAAATTGGACCTAACGGTGGCCGGCGGCCCCCTGACCATGACAATTGGTCGATTGGGTGACCCCAATGGTTTGACGCAACTGTCAGATAGTTTCGCGCCAACTTCCATTACCAAAAATGGATCGCCAGTTGGCAACTTGACGGCGGTTGAGGTGGACGAAAATGGCTACATTAACGCGACCTATGATACTGGCTTTACGCGGCGATTGTATCAGATTCCGATGGTTGATGTGCCGAACCTGAATGGTTTGGTCGCCCTAAATAACCAAACCTACAAAATCTCGCCTGATTCCGGGTCGTTCTTTTTGTGGGATGCGGGTGATGGTCCCACGGGTGCTGTCGTCGGTTATGCCCGTGAAGGGTCTACCACCGATGTCGCGGCCGAGCTTACCGCGCTTATCCAAACGCAACGGGCCTATTCGTCAAATGCGAAAGTCATCCAGACGGTTGATGAGATGCTGCAAGAAACCACCAATATCAAACGCTAGGGGGCCTAGAATATGAGTATTTCGGGATCCATGTCGAGTGCGTTGTCTGGGTTAAATGCTGCGGCACGTTCAGCAGAGTTGATTTCCTCCAACATCGCAAATGCGCTGACTGATGGGTACGGTCGGCGCGAGCTTCAGGTGGCGGCGCGACGCGTCGGCACATCGGGCCAAGGTGTGCAGGTCACTGGTGTTTCGCGCGAAGTCAATCAAGCCCTTGTTGCAGACAGGCGCCTTGCAGGGGCCAATGCCGACAGTATGAATTTGCAAGCGAATTTCTTCGCACGGTTAGGGGCCGCCTTCGGCAGCCCCGAGGACGCAGGCTCGCTCAGTGGGCGATTTGCAACCTTTGATACTGCGCTTTTGGCGGCAACAGCCGAGCCGCAAAGCAATGCCCGGCAAACCAATGTAGTTGAAGCTGCGCGCGCGTTGACGACAAGTTTCCGCACGATTTCGAAAGAGATACAAACTGCACGCAGCGCCGCCGATAACCAAATTGCGACCCAAGTGGATGTGGTAAACCGCGCATTGGTGTCGATCGCGGAATTGAACCGAAATATCACCGCCTCGTCGGTTACTGGACGCGACTCTTCGGCTTTGATCGATCAGCGCCAACAGTTGATCGACCAAGTCGCAACCATAATCCCGGTCCGAGAAATTCAAGCAGAGAACGGTCGCATTGCGCTGTATTCAACAGGTGGGACCGCTTTGCTTGACGGACAACCCGCAAAGCTCGCCTTTTCGCCAGTCGGTATTATTACGTCAGATATGACGATTGGATCGGGAGCTCTTTCTGGGCTGAGCATCAATGGCCGCGCGATCAACACGGGCGCAAAAGGAACAATCGCCGGTGGTACGCTTGCTGCGAACTTTGCTGTTCGGGATGAATTGGCACCTGATACACAGGTTGAACTGGATGCCGTCGCGCGGGACTTGATTTCACGGTTTCAAGACCCGGCCGTTGACTCCACTTTGGTCCCGGGTGGGGCAGGTCTTTTCACCGACGCAAGCGCAGCTTTTTTAACTGCGAACGAAGATGGAATTGCCGCGCGGCTTGGCCTGAACGCGGCCGTTGACCCAAATGCAGGCGGCGCTGTTTGGCGGA